>NZ_JBFUBU010000068.1:0-19605 GCF_056405595.1 Polaromonas sp. P1_G1 | reverse complement strand
GCAAGGCGCCGGCGCCCCAGCGTTCCGACCTGGACACCCTCAAACGCCTTTTTCCCTACCTGTGGGATTACAAATGGCGCGTGCTGGCGGCGCTGAGCTTCATGGTGGGCGCCAAGCTCGCCAACGTCGGCGTTCCGCTGCTGCTGAAAAACCTGGTCGACGCGATGAACTTCAAGCCCGGCGACGCGCAGGCCGTGCTGGTGGTGCCGGTGGCGCTGCTGCTGACCTACGGCCTGCTGCGCCTGTCGACCACGCTGTTCACCGAACTGCGCGAGCTGGTGTTCGCCAAGGCCACCGAAGGCGCGGCGCGGCGGATTTCACTGGAGGTGTTCCGCCACCTGCACGCGCTCAGCCTGCGCTTTCACCTGGAGCGGCAGACCGGCGGCATGACGCGCGACATCGAGCGCGGCACGCGCGGCGTGCATTCGCTGATCTCGTACTCGCTCTACAGCATCATCCCGACGCTGATCGAGGTGACGCTGGTGTTGAGCCTGCTGGCCGTCAAGTTCGATGTCTGGTTCGCCGGTATCACCGGCATCGCGCTGGTGTTCTATATCTTCTTCACCGTCACGGTGACCGAATGGCGCACGCAGTTCCGCAAGACCATGAACGAGCTGGACTCGTCGGCCCACAGCCGCGCCATCGACTCGCTGCTCAACTACGAAACCGTCAAGTACTTCAACAACGAAGAGTTCGAGGCCGCCCGCTACGACGAGAACCTGCTGCGCTACCGGCGTGCCGCCATCAAGAGCCAGAACACCCTGAGCCTGCTCAACGCCGGGCAGCAGCTGATCATCGCCATCGGGCTGGTGGCCATGCTGTGGCGCGCCACGCAGGGCGTGGTCGACGGCCACATGACGCTGGGCGACCTGGTGATGGTCAATGCCTTCATGATCCAGCTCTACATCCCGCTGGGCTTCCTGGGCGTGATCTACCGCGAGATCAAACAAAGCCTGACCGACCTCGACAAGATGTTCGCGTTGATGGAAAAAGAGCGCGAAATCGCCGACCTGCCGGGCGCCAAGGCCCTCGTCATTCCTGAATCGCCGGCGGTGCGTTTCGAAAACGTGAACTTCGCCTACGACCCTGCGCGTCCCATACTGCATAACGTGAGTTTTGAGATCCCGCCGGGCAAGACTGTCGCGGTGGTGGGCTCCTCGGGCGCCGGTAAGTCCACGCTCGCGCGGCTGTTGTACCGCTTCTACGACGTGCAGCAGGGCCGCATCACCATCGCCGGCCAGGATATCAAGCAGGTCACGCAGTCCAGCGTGCGGCAGGCCATAGGCATAGTCCCGCAGGACACGGTGCTGTTCAACGATACGGTGGAATACAACATCGCCTACGGCAAGCCGGGCGCCACCCATGAAGAGGTCGAAGAAGCCGCGCGTTCGGCCCGCATCCACGGCTTTATCGCCTCCACGCCGCTGAGCTACCAGACCATGGTGGGTGAGCGCGGGCTCAAGCTGTCGGGCGGCGAAAAGCAGCGCGTGGCAATCGCCCGCACCCTGCTGAAGAACCCGCCTGTGGTGATTTTTGACGAGGCCACCTCGGCGCTGGACTCGGCCAACGAGCGCGCCATCCAGACCGAGCTGCGCGCCGCCGCGCAGAACAAGACCACGCTGGTGATCGCGCACCGCCTGTCCACCGTGGTCGACGCGCACGAGATCCTGGTGATGGACGGCGGGCGCATCGTCGAGCGCGGCACGCATGCGCAGCTGCTCGAAACCGAAGGCGCGTATGCGCGCATGTGGGCGCTGCAACAGAGTTCGCCCGAGGCCTGAGCAGGCGAGCCGCAAGCGGTTTGTATTTCTAGAGACATTTCGAGGACGGTATTTACGGCGAATGCCGCTCCTTCGTCCTGCCATGGGATTCCCCGTAGGCCGAAATGCCTCACTGCCTCGCATAATCGGAAGACCCAGCGGCCACGGTTGACTGCTGGATTGCCTTTTTGGAGCCTGCATGAGCACTCACGCCAGTCAATTTGAACGCCCCCGACGTGGAGTTGAGAGCGCTACGCCCCCGATTGAGCCGCCCTGGCGCACGCCGGCGGCGTTGCTCCTCCTTGCAGGCATGTGCCTGCTGCCTCGTCGCGCCTTGCCGGCGCACGCCATGACGGCCCACTCGGGCGCGTCCAACCGCGGTCGCTAGGTCTATGGAAACCAAATGGCTGGAAGATTTCGTCAGTCTGGCTGAAACCCGCAGTTTCAGCCGCTCTGCCCAACTGCGTCACGTCACCCAGCCGGCGTTTTCGCGTCGTATCCAGGCGCTGGAAGCCTGGGCCGGCACCGACCTGGTGGATCGCAGTTCCTATCCCACGCGCTTGACGCCGGCGGGCGAAACCCTGTACAGCCAGTCGCTGGAAATGCTGCAGGGCCTGCAGTCCACCCGTGCCATGCTGCGCGGCCACACCTCGGCCGGGCAGGACGTTATCGAATTCGCCGTGCCGCACACGCTGGCCTTCACTTTTTTCCCGGCCTGGGTCAGCAGCCTGCGCGAGAAATTCGGCCCCATTAAAAGCCGGTTGATCGCGCTCAACGTGCATGACGCGGTGCTGCGCCTGGTGGAGGGCAGCTGCGACCTGTTGATCGCCTACCACCACGACTCCCAGCCTTTCCAGCTGGACCCGGACCGTTATGAAATGGTGTCGCTGGGCCAGGAAGTGCTGGCGCCTTTTGTGCGGGCCACGGCCGCCGGCGACCCCGAGTACAGCCTGCCGGGACGCCCTGGCCAGCCCCTGCCTTACCTGGGCTACGCGCCCGGCGCTTACCTGGGCCGCATGGTGGACATGATCCTCAAGCAGTCCAGCACCGCCATCCACCTGGACCGCGTCTACGAAACCGACATGGCCGAAGGGCTCAAGGCGATGGCCCTGGAAGGCCACGGCATCGCGTTTTTGCCGCTCAGCGCCGTCAGAAAGGAGTTGCGGGCCAAAAAACTCGTGAGCGCCGGCGGCAACCTGGAGATGACCATGGATGTGCGCGTCTACCGCGAGCGGCCGACCTCCAAGGACTCCGCCAAAAGCCACGCCCAGGCCTTGTGGAGCTACCTGCAGGCGCAAACCAGCAGCAGGGAAAAGGCGGCCTTGCGGGGAGGCGCTACCCCGGCCACGCGACTGGGTTAAACAGGCGTACTAGTAGTAACCCTGAGTGGTTATAAGAAAAATGCATAGAAGATCGTTGAAACAGCATTGGTGTTTTCAAACCCGCAAACTTACAGTTCGTGACGTCCAAATTCTGATCGTTGCCCGTGCCCCCTGATTCTTCTTTCACCCCGCTTGCCGAGCCCGTTCCCACCCCGGCGGGAGCCACGCGCACCGAGCACGACTTTCTCGGTGAAAAGCAGATTCCCTTTGCCGCGTATTGGGGTGTGCACACGGCGCGCGCGGTCGAAAATTTCCCGATTTCCGGCACCCGCATCTCGGCTATGCCCGACCTGATACGCGCGCTGGGTTTCGTCAAAAAGGCTGCGGCGCGCACCAACCAGCAACTCGGCGCGCTGGATGCCAGGCGCGCGGCGGCCATCATGAGCGCCTGCGAAAAACTCATTGCCGGCCAGTACCACGAGCAGTTCGTGGTCGACGTGATCCAGGGCGGCGCCGGCACCTCCACCAACATGAATGCCAACGAGGTCATCGCCAACCTCGCGCTGGAAAAGCTGGGCCTGGAAAAAGGCCGCTACGACGTGCTGCATCCCAACGACCACGTCAACGCCTCACAAAGCACCAATGACGTCTATCCCACGGCCGTGCGTATTGCCCTGTGGTTTGCCATCGAGCGCCTGCTGGCCTCCATGGCCATCCTGCGCGCCGGCTTTGAGGCCAAGGCCCATGAGTTCCGGGACGTGTTGAAGATCGGCCGCACCCAGCTGCAGGACGCCGTGCCCATGACATTGGGCCAGGAATTCCTGACCTACGCGGTCATGATCGGCGAGGACGAGGCCCGCCTGCGCGAAGCGCGCGCGCTGATCCAGGAAATCAACCTGGGCGCCACGGCCATAGGCACCGGCATCAATGCGCCGGCCGGTTATGCCGACATCGTCTGCCGCCACCTCGCCGAGGAGTGCGGTGTGCCGGTTGAAAAAGCCGCCAACCTGATCGAGGCCACGCAGGACACCGGCGCGTTCGTCCAGCTGTCCGGCGTGCTCAAGCGCGTGGCCACCAAACTCAGCAAGATCTGCAACGACCTGCGCCTGCTCTCCAGCGGGCCGCAGGCCGGCTTCGGCGACATCCGGCTGCCGCCGCGCCAGGCAGGCTCGTCCATCATGCCCGGCAAGGTCAACCCGGTGATCCCCGAGGTCATGAACCAGGTCGCCTTCGAGGTGATAGGCAACGACATGACCGTGACCATGGCCTCCGAGGCCGGCCAGCTGCAGCTCAATGCCTTCGAGCCCATCATGGGCTGGAGCCTTTTCAAGAGCATTGAACACCTGAGCCAGGCCTGCCTCACGCTTCAAACCAATTGTGTGGCCGGCATCGAGGCCAACCGCGAGCTGCTGGCCAAACGCGTGCGCGAATCGGTCACCCTGGTCACTGCGCTCAACCCCATCATCGGCTACGAAAAGGCCGCGTTGATTGCCAAGACGGCGATCGCCACCGGCGCACCGATTGCCGAGATCGCGGAATCGCTGGGCATCATGACGCAGGCCGAAGTCGAGGCCCTGCTGGTGCCCGACAAGCTCACGCAGCCCCTGCCGCTGCTTGCCTGACGGCCGCTGGCACAAAGACTGCTTACATCTGCCGTATAGTTCCGGACTTCTTCATGCGTGCACCACTTTGGAAAACCCCAGGAATTGCCACGGCTTCCGCGGGTTCAGCGGCAACTACCGCTCCAAACACTTCGCAAACACTTCGTTTTCCCCGTTTTAGAGGCCGGGTAAACCTAGGCTAGCCCCGGGTACCATCTCTCTAAAATAGTTCGCTAACCGTTTCATTCATTACAGGAGATTCCATGAAACTCAAGCTTGTCGCTCTGTCCGTCGCCCTGCTCGCCACCGGCGCCGCATTCGCCGACACCCTTTCCAAAGTCAAGGCTTCCGGCGTTGTCACCATGGGCGTTCGCGATTCTTCCGGCGCGCTCTCCTATACCCTGGGTGACGGCAAGTACACCGGCTACCACGTCGAAATCTGCCAGCGCATCCTGGCTGGCCTCGAAAAAGCCGCTGAACGCAAGCTGGAAATCAAATACCAGCCCGTGACATCGCAGAACCGCATCCCCCTCGTGCAGAACGGCACCGTCGACATCGAGTGCGGCTCCACCACCAACAACGCGACCCGCCAGAAGGACGTGGCTTTTGTCGTGACCACCTTCGTGGAAGAAGTCCGCATCGCCGTGAAGGCCAACTCTGGCATCACCTCGGTGGCCCAACTGAGTGGCAAGACCGTGGCCACCACCACCGGTACCACCTCCGTGCAGACCCTGCGCAAGAACAAGCGCGCCACCGGCGTCGAGTTCAAGGAAATCTTCGGCAAGGACCACTCCGACAGCTTCCTGCTGCTCGAGTCCGGCCGCGCCGATGCGTTTGTGATGGACGGCTCCATCCTGGCCGGCAACATCGCCACCGCCAAGAAGCCTTCCGATTTCAAGATCGTCGGTGAAGTGCTGAGCGTTGAGCCCATTGCCATCATGATCCGCAAGGATGACCCCCTGCTCAAGCGCCTGGCCGACGACACGGTCAAGGGCATGATCAAGTCGGGTGAGATGAACAAACTGTGGACCAAATGGTTCCTGTCGCCGATTCCTCCGAAGAACACCAAGGTCGGCCTGGCCCTGAGCGCCAGCACCAAGGCAGCCTGGGACAACCCGAACGACAAGCCCATGGAAGAGTACGTCCAGAAGTAATTTTGGGCAGGTAAATTGAACAACCCCGCCGGTCGCCTTGCACTGGCGGGGTTTCCCGTTTACCGTTAGCGTCGCAGGGAAGACAACATAACAACCATTTGCTGGAGCCGTGATGACTTGGGATTGGCAGGTATTTTTGAATGATGACGGTAGCGGTCGAACCTACCTGCAGTGGATGTTTGATGCCTGGGGCTGGACGCTGTCCGTCGCCGGCGCATCCTGGGTGATTGCGATGCTGTGTGGCGCGATCATCGGCACGCTGCGCACCTTGCCGAACAGCCCCTGGCTTGTGCGTTTCGCCAATGCCTGGGTCGAACTGTTCCGCAACGTTCCCCTGCTGGTCCAGATTTTCATCTGGTACTTTGTGGTTCCCAAGATTTTCCCCGCCATGAAGGAGCTGCCCAGCTTCATCCTGGTGGTGTTCGCCCTGGGCTTTTTCACCTCGGCGCGTATCGCCGAGCAGGTCAGGGCCGGTGTCCAGGCATTGCCCCGCGGCCAGCGTTATGCCGGCATGGCCATGGGTTTCAC
Source organism: Polaromonas sp. P1_G1 (assembly GCF_056405595.1). Lineage (NCBI taxonomy): Bacteria > Pseudomonadati > Pseudomonadota > Betaproteobacteria > Burkholderiales > Comamonadaceae > Polaromonas > Polaromonas sp. P1_G1. Next base: position 13,240 of record NZ_JBFUBU010000068.1, on the reverse strand, counting down.
GACCCTGCAGACCTACCGCTACGTGATCTTGCCGATGGCCTTTCGCATCATCATTCCACCGCTCACTAGCGAGTCGATGAACCTTTTGAAGAATTCCTCGGTGGCTTTCGCGGTGTCCATCGCCGAACTCACCATGTTCGCCATGCAGGCGCAGGAAGAAACCTCGCGCGGCATTGAAATCTACCTGGCGGTGACGGCGCTCTACGCCGTCTCGGCTTTCGCGGTCAACCGCGTCATGGCCTTCGTCGAGAAGCGGGTGCAAATCCCCGGCTTCGTCGTCGCCGGCTCAACAGGCGGAGGACACTGACATGCTTGGACTCGACATGAGCTTCCTGAACTGGGACATGATCTCCCAGTTCGTGGTCAAGGGTTTTATTTTCAGCATAGAGCTGACCGTCATCGCCACGATAGGCGGCATCATCTTCGGCACCGTGCTGGCCCTGATGCGCCTTTCCGGCAAGTCCTTCCTGACGATTCCCGCGACCTTTTACGTCAACGGCATGCGTTCCATTCCGCTGGTCATGGTGATCCTGTGGTTCTTCCTGCTGGTGCCGGCTTCGTTTTATACGACCTTCGGCAACTGGGGTTCCAACTACCGCGCTGAAATCTCGGCCATCATCACTTTCGTCGCTTTCGAGGCCGCTTACTTCAGCGAAATCATGCGCGCCGGCATACAGTCCATCTCCCGCGGCCAAGTCAATGCCGGGCGCGCCCTGGGCATGAGCTACGCGCAGAACATGAAGCTGATCATCCTGCCGCAGGCTTTCCGCAACATGGTGCCCATCCTGCTGACGCAGACCATCATCCTGTTCCAGGACACCTCGCTGGTTTATGCCATCGGTGCCTATGACCTGCTCAAGGGTTTCAGCACCGCCGGCAAGATCTACGGCCGCCCTGAAGAGGCTTACCTGCTGGCCGCCGTGGTTTATTTCGTGATCTGCTTCGGGCTGTCCTTCATGGTCAAGCGCCTGAACAGCAGAATCGCCATCATTCGCTAAGAGCGCCGCGCATCACAGCAGGCAAACCTCAAAGAGCACACTGGAGAAGAAGATGATTGAGTTGAAAGAAGTTTCCAAATGGTACGGCGACGTGCAGGTTCTCAACAGCTGCACCACCCGCATCAAAAAGGGTGAAGTGGTCGTGGTCTGCGGTCCTTCGGGATCGGGCAAATCCACCCTGATCAAGACCATCAACGCACTGGAGCCCTTCCAGAAGGGCCAGATCTTCGTCGATGGCAAGGCCGTGCACGACCCCAAGACCGACCTGCCCAAGCTGCGCAGCCGCGTCGGCATGGTGTTCCAGAATTTCGAGCTGTTCCCGCACCTGAGCGTCACCGAAAACCTGACGCTGGCGCAGGTCAAGGTGCTGGGCCGCAAGCCCGACGAAGCCAAAAAACACGGCCTCAAGTACCTGGACCGCGTGGGCCTGATGGCGCACAAGGACAAATTCCCCGGCCAGCTGTCGGGCGGCCAGCAGCAGCGCGTGGCGATTGCCCGGGCGCTCAGCATGGATCCCATCGCCATGCTGTTTGACGAACCCACCTCCGCGCTCGACCCCGAAATGGTCGGCGAGGTGCTGGACTGCATGATGGGCCTGGCCGTCGAAGGCATGACCATGATGGTGGTGACCCATGAAATGGGCTTCGCCCGCAAGGTCGGCAGCCGCGTGATTTTTATGGACGTGGGCGGCAAAATCCTGGAAGATTGCTCGAAAGACGAGTTCTTCAACCACCCCGAGAACCGCCAGGCGCGCACCAAGGACTTCCTCAACAAGATCCTGTCGCACTGAACGCATCGAAGATCACCGCAACTGCAAAAAAGAAGAAGAAACAAAAAAGCCCCGCATTGCGGGGCTTTTTTCATGGCGGCAGCCGGCCGTTTCCAGGCTGCCGTGTGGTGGCGGGGTTCGCCCAGGCCGGCTTTGCCGGATAGGCCGAGGTAGGCGTCTTTGCGTCCCGGCGGTGCGACAATTCAGGCCATGACCTCCGCCACCCGCACCCCCGCTACCACCCTGACTCTCACCCGCCCCGACGACTGGCACCTGCATGTGCGCGACGGCGAGGCCTTGCTCACCGTGGTGCCGCACACTGCGGCGCAGTTCGGCCGCGCCATCATCATGCCCAACCTGCGCCCGCCGGTCACCACCGCCGCCCAGGCCGTGGCCTACCGTGAACGCATCCAGGCCGCCGTGCCGGCCGGCGTGCACTTTCAGCCGCTGATGACGCTCTACCTGACCGACAACCTGCCGCCCGACGAAATCGCCCGCGCCAAAGATGCCGGCGTGGTCGCGGCCAAACTCTACCCSGCMGGCGCCACCACTAATAGCGACGCCGGCGTGACCGACCTGCGCAAGACCTACAAGACCCTGGAGGCCATGCAAAAGGCCGGGCTGCTGCTGCTGGTGCACGGTGAGGTGACCTCGTCCGACATCGACCTGTTCGACCGCGAGGCCGTGTTCATCGACACCCAGCTGATTCCGCTGCGCCGTGATTTCCCCGAACTCAAGATCGTCTTCGAGCACATCACCACGCGGGAAGCGGCGCACTATGTGCGCGACGCGGACCGCTTCACCGGCGCCACAGTCACCGCCCACCACCTGCTCTACAACCGCAACGCGATCTTCACGGGCGGCATCCGCCCCCACTATTACTGCCTGCCGGTGCTCAAGCGCGAAACCCACCGCCTGGCGCTGGTCGAGGCCGCCACCGGCGGCAACGCGCGGTTTTTCCTCGGCACCGACAGCGCGCCGCACCCTGCCCACCTCAAGGAGCACGCCACCGGCTGCGCGGGCTGCTACACCGCCCATGCGGCGATGGAGCTTTACGCGGAGGCCTTTGACGCGGCCGGCGCGCTGGACAAGCTCGAGGCCTTTGCCAGCTTCAACGGCGCCGACTTCTACGGCCTGCCGCGCAACACCGGCAGCATCACGCTCAAGAAGGAAAGCTGGCACCCGCCCGAAAGCTATGCCTTCGGCGAGGCCGAGCTCAAGCCGCTGCGCTCGGGTGAAAGCCTGCCCTGGAAGCTCGAAACTTCAGAAAGCACATGATGGACCACAAGCCGCGCGTTGCCTTGCTCATAGACGCCGACAACTCGCCGGCGTCCAAAATCGACCTGATCCTTAACGAGTTGTCGACCTTCGGCGAGACCAACATCCGGCGCGCCTACGGCAACTGGAAAAAGAACGAGCTCAAAGGCTGGGAAGAGGTGCTGCACGAGCACGCCATACGCCCCATGCAGCAGTTCGATTACACCAAGGGCAAGAACGCCAGCGACATGGCCATGGTGATAGACGCGCTGGAGTTGCTTTATACCGACCGTCCCGACGCCTTCGGCATCGTCTCGTCGGACGCCGATTTCACGCCGCTGGTCATGCACCTGCGCGCCAAGGGCGCGGCGGTCTATGGTTTCGGCGCTCAGAAAACGCCCGAGCCCTTCGTCAACGCCTGCTCGCGCTTCCTGTTCCTCGACAAGCTGCGTCCCATCGCGGTCGCCGACACGGCCGGCGCTGCTCACGGCGACAGCAAGGACGACGGCGAGGCCGTGTCCGCCACACCGCTGCGGGCCACGCCCGCGCAACTGCGCCAGGACGCCAAGCTCGTCATGCTGCTGCGCAACGCGGTACAGGCCGCGGCCGATGACGAGGGCTGGGCACGCGTGGGCGCGGTCGGCACGCAGATCGCCAACCAGGCTTCCTTCGACCACCGCAACTACGGTTATGCCACGCTGACCAAGCTGCTGGTGGCCACCCAGCTTTTTGAGATCGCCGACGAAGGCAAGTCCACGGTCATGGTGCGCGACAGAAAGCAGCCCAAACCGGCCAAGGCCTGAGCGCCATGGGAAACCCGGCACCGCTACCCCCCATTGACTGGGAACGGCCCTGGCTGCAGGCCTGGCGCGAACCCGGCCAGCGCGCGGCCTGCGCGGTCACGGCGGGCGTCGCACTGCACCAGGCGCTCAATGCGGTGCAGCCCGCGCCGGTCTGTTTCGCGCCGCAATGCACGCTGCCGACCGGCGAGGCCTATGAGAGCTTTATCGCCAGGACCCGCCTGTGCCCGACCCGCGAGGGTGCGCACGATTTTTTCAACGGCCTATGCTGGATGCGTTTTCCGGAGACCAAACGAAAGCTCAACCAGCTGCAGGCCGCCGAGATCGCCGCCGCGGGCGTGGCCCCGGTGCGCGGCCCGGTGCGCGATGCCCTCACGGTGTTTGACGAAAACGCGGCTTTCCTGTCGGCGCCGCAGGCGCTGTGGGACGCGCTGCTGGCCCGCGACTGGAACAGCCTCTTCATCACCCACAGGCCGCTGTGGCGGGAGGCCCGGCTCGTGCTGTTCGGCCATGCCCTGCTCGAAAAACTACTGAGCCCGCGCAAAGCCATCACGGCCCATGTCTACCTGGCGCAGCCGCCCATGGGCTCCATCGCGGAACTCGACACCTGGGTGGCGGCCGACCTCAGCGCAGCCAGGCTCGCCGCCAAGCCTTTTGCGCCCTTGCCGGTGCTGGGCGTGCCCGGCTGGTGGCCCGGGAACGAGAACTTTTCCTTTTATGATGACTCCTTAGTATTCCGGCCGGCTGTCATAAATAACAGATAAAAATCAGCCACTTAGGCGCGGGCACCGCTTGAACCGGGCCCGCGGGCCCTCATATCCTGCGCAAGGCGGGATTTTTCACCGACCCCACGGAGAACCCATGAAACGTATTTTCCTGTTTGTCCTGACCAATATCGCCGTCGTGGCGGTGCTGGGCATCGTCGCCAGCCTGCTGGGCGTCAACCGCTATCTCACGCCGAACGGGCTGAACCTGGGCATGCTGCTCGGGTTTGCGCTCGTGATCGGTTTTGGTGGCGCCATCATCTCGCTGCTGATCAGCAAACCGGTCGCCAAATGGAGCGCCGGCGTGCGCGTCATCAATGAAGCCCAGAATGCCGATGAGGCCTGGATTGTCGAGACCGTGCGCAAGCTGGCCGAGAAGGCCCAGATCGGCATGCCCGAAGTCGGCATCTTTGAGGGCGCCCCCAATGCCTTTGCCACCGGCGCGTTCAAGAACTCCTCGCTGGTGGCCGTGTCCACCGGTTTGCTGCAAGGCATGACCAAGGAAGAAATCGAGGCCGTGCTGGGCCATGAGATCGCCCACATCGCCAACGGCGACATGGTCACCATGACCTTGATCCAGGGCGTGATGAACACCTTTGTGGTCTTCCTTTCGCGTGTGATCGGTTACGCCGTCGACAGTTTCCTGCGCCGCGGCAGCGACAACAACTCCGGCCCCGGCATCGGCTACTACGTCAGCACCATCGTGCTGGACATCGTGCTCGGTTTTGCCGCCGCCATCGTCGTGGCCTGGTTCTCACGCCAGCGCGAGTTCCGCGCCGACGCCGGCGCCGCGCAGCTGATGGGCCGGCGCCAGCCCATGATGAACGCCCTGGCGCGCCTGGGCGGCATGCAGCCGGGCGAGCTGCCCAAGGCCGTGGAGGCCATGGGCATCACCGGCAGCATCGGCAAGCTGTTTGCCACGCACCCGCCGATTGAAGAGCGCATCGCTGCATTGCAAAACAGCCAGGCTTAAGTATCCAGGGCGCCCCGCACAGGGCGCCCTTTTTTTTGCACGGATTTCACAGGAGCACGAGCATGAAAAGCTGGATGAAACAGAACCGCGGTTTTCTGGTATTTCTGTTGTTGTTCGGGTTGTTCCGTACCGCGATCGCGGACTGGAACCCGATTCCCTCGGGTTCCATGCGGCCCAACCTGCTCGAAGGCGACGTGGTTTTTGTCAACCGGCTGGCCTACAACGTCAAGGTCCCGCTGACTGACGTGGTGTTGGCGCGCACGGCCGACCCGCAGCGCGGTGACGTCGTCACCTTTTCCTCGCCAGTGGACGGCGTGCGCCTGATCAAGCGGCTGGTGGCGCTGCCGGGCGATGTCGTGGAAATGCGCGCCAAGGTGCTCATCATCAACGGGCAGGCGGCGCGCTATGAAGCGCTGGACACGGCGCTGGAGCCCGCCGGCCCGGTGGGCGTGCTGGTGGCCACTCACGTGAAGGAAAGCACGGCCCAGGGACAGCATGAAATCCAGTGGCTGGCCGGCGTGGCGGCCAAGGACACCTGGGGCCCGATCACGATTCCGCCCGACCAGTTCATGATGCTGGGCGACAACCGTGACAACAGCGCCGATTCGCGCTACATCGGCCTGGTGCCGCGCCAGCTGCTGATAGGCCGGGCCGAACGCATCCTGGTGTCGGCCGACATCCTCGAGAAGTGGCAGCCCCGCTTCGAGCGCTTCGGCCGCTCGCTCTACTGACGCTGCCTTATTGAGGCTGGGCGGCGCCGGCCTGCCGCGTCCGTTCCACCGCCTGGGCGACGTCCGCGGGGGCCATGCCGTACATCTCGGCAAACTGCTCCATCGTCTTGCCGCTGGCCTCAAAAGCCCGCATCAGCGCTTCACGTTTGGCGGTCTGCACCGCGATTTCGGCAAAAGCCTCGTCGAGCAGCGCGTTGGCTGCCTCGTCCTGCGTGCGGGTGCGCTCGGCGTAGTCTTCGCGGCTCAGGCCCGAGGCCTCGATGGCCGCGACCAGGCGGGCAACGACCTTGGGGCGCAAATCCTCCTTGGAGCGCGCCTGGCGGCGCCGGAAGACTTCCATGATGGCGTGGTGCACGTGCTCGGGCGCCACGGGCTCCACGGGTTCGCCCTGCAGGTTGTGGCGCGGATGGCCGGCCGCCACGCATTCGAGGTAGCGGGTGGAACGCGCGTGCAGGCCGAGAGCGACCTTGAGCTCGTCGCGCTTGAACACTTCGGGGTTCTCGGCCAGCAGGTCCTGGAAGGCGCCCAGCTTGAGCGGCAGGAACTGCGCGCCGAACATCTTCGGGTAGAGCTCGAACAGCTTTTCCAGCACCGGATGGACTTCGCGCGTGCGCTGTTGCTGCTGCTGCGGTGGGCCGGCGGGCCGGGTGCGCTGCGGTGGGCGGGGGCGCTTGGCGCGCGGAGGGGGTGTGGTGGTGTCGGTCATGTGATGGGGTGAAAAAGTGGAATGCCGGGGTGCCCTGGCCGCCTAGCGCGGCCGGAACATGCGAAAGAGGTTGTCGGGGGTGACGGTGAAATAGTCGGCCGGCCCGCCGCCGCGAAGAATCGGTTCGGCGGCCGCTGTGTCGTAAATGCCGTCCTTGAGCAAATGCCTTGCAATGTACACGCCGACGACTTCGCCCAGCACCAGCCAGGTGGGCACCGGCACGCCGTCCGCGCCCTGCAGCTGCAGGATCTGCGTCAACCGGCACTCGAAGGACACCGGGCTTTCCAGCACGCGCGGCGCGGCAATACGCTGCGAAGCCACCGGCGTGAGGCCGGCCAGCTCGAATTCATTGACTTCAGGCGCCACCATTGCGCAGGAGCGGTTCATGGCCTCGGCCAGCGGCCGGGTTGCTAGGTTCCAGCCGAACTCGCCGGTTTCGCGGATATTGCGCAGGCTGTCCTTGGCGCCAATGCTGGCGAAGCCGATGATGGGCGGCGTGTAGTTGAAGGCGTTGAAAAAACTGTAGGGCGCCAGGTTGAGCTGCCCTTTCGCGTCCCGCGAGGAAATCCAGCCTATAGGCCGCGGCCCCACCATGGCGTTGAAGGGGTCGTGCGGCAGGCCGTGGCCTTTAGCGGGTTCGTAGTAATGGAAATTGTCGTCAGCCATCATGCGGCCACCCGCTGCCGTTCGGCATCCTGCAGCACGCTGCGTGCCAGCGCCTCGGCGACCTTGATGCCGTCCACGCCGGCCGACAGGATGCCGCCCGCGTAGCTGGCGCCTTCGCCGGCCGGGTAGAGGCCGCGCACATTGATGCTTTGCAGGTCCTCGCCGCGGCTGATGCGGATGGGCGAGGAGGTGCGTGTTTCCACGCCGGTCAGCACCGCATCATGCGTGTCGAAGCCCTTGATCTTCTTGCCGAACACCGGAAAGGCCTCGCGCATGGCCGCGATCGCATAGGCGGGCAGTGCCGGCGACAGGTCGCCCAGGGTCACCCCCGGTTTGTAAGACGGGGTGATGCTGCCCAGCGTGGTCGAGGGGCGGCCCGCCAGGAAATCGCCGACCAGCTGCCCCGGGGCGTTGTAGTTGCCGCCGCCCAGCACAAAGGCGTGCGACTCGAGCTGGCGCTGCAGCGCGATGCCGGCCAGCGCGTCGCCGGCTTCAAAGCCAGGGTAGTCGCGCGGGTCTATGCCCACCACGATGCCGGCGTTGGCATTGCGCTCGTTGCGCGAGTACTGGCTCATGCCGTTGGTCACCACGCGTCCGGGCTCCGAGGTGGCGGCSACCACSGTGCCRCCCGGGCACATGCAGAAGCTGTAGACCGATCGGCCGTTGCTCGCGTGGTGCACCAGCTTGTATTCGGCCGCACCCAGCGAGGGGTGGCCGGCATGGCGGCCCCAGCGCGCGCGGTCAATGATGCCCTGCGGGTGCTCGACCCGAAAGCCGATCGAAAAAGGCTTGGCCTCGATGTACACGCCGCGCTCGTAGAGCATGGCGAAGGTGTCACGCGAGCTGTGGCCCAGCGCCATCACCACCTGGTCGGCGCGCATCTCCTGGCTCTGGCCGGTGGACTGGTCCAGCACCGTGAGGCCGCGCAGCTGCTTGCCCTCGGGGCCGTCCTCGATCAGGACGTCGGTCACGCGCTGCTCGAAGCGGATCTCGCCGCCCAGTGCGACGATCTGCGCGCGCATGTTCTCGACCACCTTCACCAATTTGAAGGTGCCGATGTGCGGATGCGCCTCGAACAGGATGTCGGCGGGCGCGCCGGCCTTGACGAATTCGTTCATCACCTTGCGGCCCAGGTGGCGCGGGTCCTTGATCTGGCTGTAGAGCTTGCCGTCSGAAAAMGTGCCSGCRCCRCCTTCGCCRAACTGCACRTTGSWCTCGGGRTTCAGCRYSTTCTTGCGCCACAGGCCCCAGGTGTCGCGGGTGCGCTGGCGCACCGTCTTGCCGCGCTCGAGCACGATGGGCTTGAAGCCCATTTGCGCCAGCAGCAGGGCCGCGAACATGCCGCAGGGGCCGAAGCCGACAACGACCGGGCGCAGCGGCAGGCCGGCGGGCGCCTGGCCCAGGTTGCGGTAAGCCATGTCGGGCGTGGGCAGGATATGCGGGTTGCCRGAAAATTTCGCCAGCAGCGCGCTTTCCTGGTCTGCATCGGCCAGCGTGACGTCGACGATGTAGACCTTGAGCAGGTCGGCCTTGCGCGCGTCAAAGCTGCGTTTGTGGATGTGGATATCCTGCAAGTCGGCTGCGGCGATGCCCAGGGTCTGGGCCGCCAGGGCGGGCAGGGCGTCTTCCGCGTGGTCCAGCGGAAGTTTGAGTTCGGTCAGGCGAATCATGGAAAGGGGCTCGTGTTGATCAAGCAGCCCGCATTTTAAAGGCTTGGCGGATAATAGGCCGCGTGAAGCCTGCCAGACCGCCGCTGGTGCAATCTGGGAAACCAGGCACTGGAGGAACGTCCGGACTGCACAGGACAGCGTAGGAGGTAACACCTCTCCACCGTGAGGTGAGGATCAGAGCAACAGAGACGAGTCGGCCTTGGGGTAACCCCGGGCCGGGTGAAACGGGCAATCTCTACGCGCAGCAATACCAAGTAGGCCAGCGTTGATGTGGTTCCGCAGAGCTGGCGGGTAGGTAGCATTGAGCCGTGGGGGCGACCCCCGGCCCAGATTAATGGCGGTCACGCCGGGTCTTCTCCAAGGGGGCCCGGTGCACAGAATCCGGCTTATCGGCGGGCTTCACACTTTATTTAGGGCCTTGCGGCCCAGGCGTATCCAGAGCTGGAACGCCAGGAAGCCAACAATCACCACGTTGGCCAGCAGCACGCCGGCATTGATGGCGCCGGGCCGGTGCGCCAGGTGGGCCAGCTCCAGCGGGATGTACAGGGCCCCCGACAGCGCGCCCAGCCATTCGGCCCAGGTTTTTTCCTTCCACAGCCCCCAGGCTTCCAGGAAGCGCACGGCGATATACGCCAGCGCCACAGGCGCGAGCGTGCGCAGGTCTATGGCGCCCAGCAGGTCTGCGTAATGCAGCAGGAGTGTGGGATAGGGTAGCGCCGGGTCAAGGTGAAAGCGCCACAAGAGTGCAAGGGCCAGCCGGTGGAGATCGTGGTGCAGCAGCTCCAGCAGGCCTAAGCCGGCCGCCATTGCGGCCAGTCCCTTGGCGGCTTCAAAAATGGCAATGGCGCGCAAGGCGCGCTTGCGGCCGGCGGGTATGGCGCCTGCAGGCGGGGGCGCATGCTCGGGAGTCATTGCAGGCGCCGCGCAGCGATGAAACCGGCGGCGCCTGGGGAGGCCAGCCTTACTTCGACGCGGCTGCGGCGGGTGCCTTGGCGCCCGCGCCGCCGAAGTACTTCGCGTAGATCTTGTCGTAGGTGCCGTCGGTCTTGATGTCGGCCAGGCCCTTGTTGAGTTTTTCCAGCAGTTCGGTGTTGCCCTTCTTCACGGCCAGGCCGTACTGCTCGGGGGAAAAGCTGGCGTCGGTGATGGTCTTGAACTGGGCGCCGCTGTTGTTGTTGACGTAGTGTTCGACCACGCCGTTGTCGGCCACCACGGCGTCCACGCCACCGGCTTCCAGTTCTTTCAGCGCCAGCGGCGTTGCTTCAAAGCGCTTGATGTTGGGGCTATCCTTGCCCTGCAGCTTGGTGATGACTTCATCGCCCGTGGTGCCGTTCTGCACGCCGACTTTGAGTTTTTTCAGGTCGTTGAACTTGGCGATCTTCGAATCCTTCTTCACGGCGATCAGCTGCTGCGCGTCGAAGTAGGGGGTCGAAAAATCCATGGTCTGCTTGCGCTCGGCCGTGATGGTGATGGCGGATACCAGCAGGTCGCGGTCGCCCTGGTTGAGCGAGTTGAAGATGCCTTCCCACGGCGTGTTGATGAATTTCACCTCGATGCCGGCTTTTTTCGCCACGGCCTGCACGACCTCGATGTCGAAGCCGACGATTTCGCCCTTGTCGTTCTGCGATTCAAAGGGCACGTAGGCGGCGTCGGTGCCCACCACATAGACCTTGGCGGCCGGTGCTGCTGCGGCGGGCGCGGAGGCGCCGGCTGCCGGTGCCGGCGGCTCCTGCTTGCCGCAGGCTGCCAGAACCAGGCCGGCCAGCAAAATGCCGGCGCTTTGAAGGAAATGTCGGGTCGTGATGGAAGGCATGAAAAAAACCTCGCTGAATGTTGAATACGTGAGTTCAGAATCCCGCGGAAAGGCGGGCTGGTGGCCCGGTTCCCGGCAGGTATGAGAAAAAAAGTATAAACCGGGGCCGCCACAGGCCAAGCAATTGATGTGCCTGATGACGCGGAATGCAGGATACCTTAGCAAGGGGCCGTCCGTCAGCCTGRCATTCCCTCACTGGGGGCGGCAGGACGAGCGAGGCGCCCCGGTAGCCCTACAAATTGGAAAATCCCTGCGACTCGATGCGTTCCACGTGCGCGAGCAGCGAGCGTTTGGCCACCGGCCAGATGCGCGGGTCCACATCGTCGTACGCCGCCGCGACCCAGTCGTCCATGGTGCCGTCCGGCCGGGCCTGCATCACGCCGAGGATTTTGGCCTCGCGCTTGAGGCGGTGCGCCTTGAGCTGGGCAATCGCGGTTTTGGCCTCGCCGATCACATAGCCGTGCGCCGGGGCGATGAATTCAATGTGATGCTCGCCGCAAGCCGCGCTGAGCGCATCCAGCGATTCGAGGTAGGCGTTCATGTCGCCGTCCGGCGGGTCGATGACGGTGGTGCTGCCGTTGAGGATGTGGTCGCCGCTGAACAGCAGGCCGTCTTCCTCCAGCACCAGGCAGACATGGTTGGCCGCATGGCCGGGGGTGTGAAGCACCCTCAGCGTGTGGGTAGCCGTTTCGCCGTCCGGGCCTTTGCTTTTAAGCGTGAGGCGTTCCTGGTTTTGCAGCGCCCTGTCCGGCGTGAAGGCACTCGCGCTGCGCGCCGTGGGCGCGGAAGGCAGCCCCAGGATGGGCGGGGCCGTGCGGCACAGCGCCTGTAGCGGCTTCGCGCCGGGGGAGTGGTCGGGGTGCGAATGCGTGCAGACAATCATGCGGATATCACCGCCGGCCGCCTGCCAGAGGCGCTGCAGGTGTTCCTGGTCGGCCGGGCCGGGGTCGATCGCGATATAGCCGCTGCCCGGGTCGCCGACGAGGTAGCTGTTGGTGCCCGGCCCGGTCATCACACCCGGGTTGGGCGCTGTCAGGCGTTGCACGTTGCGCAGCAGCGCCACCGGCTGCGCGCTTTGCCAGTCCAGTGTATGCACGATCTGCCCGTCGGGGCAGGTCAACGCGAGTTCGCCGTACGGGGCTTCATCTTCCATGTAGCGCGCTTCCTTGCCGCCCAGCAGCCCGGCGCGCGGGCAGGAGGTCCACAGCGGGATTTCGGACGCACAGGCGGCGAGCACCGCATCGACGTCGGGATAGTGCTGCAGTTTTTCCAGCGTGCGTATCGTGGGAAAGATGATGAAAAAGCCGCCCGCCGCGTGCCGCGCCAGCGCTTCGGCCGGCCGCACCCAGACCGGCTCGAACTGCTCGGCTTCGTCGGCCACCGGGCTCTGGCCCTCGGGCATGCGTGCCACCAAAAAGGGTACGTCAAACCGCCGCGGCAGGTCGCGGTCGGTGACCCAGTGCGCCAGCACAAACACCTCGTCGCCTGCCAGCGTGAGGCCGCGCTCACGGCATTGCGCGGCAAACGGCGCCTTGCGGTCCAGCGCCGCGATGTCGGCCGTGTTCACATGGCTGCCATCGGCGTGGCGCGCCAGCAGCACGCCGAGTTCCTCAAAACTTTCGCGGATGGCTGCGATGGCCTGTGTCAGGTGCAGGTCGCTTTGCGTCGCGCGGCGCGTGGACTGGGTGTGCGCCTGTGCGTCCGTTGCGTCGATGCCGCCGCCGGGGAAGACGTAGGCGCCTGGTGCGAAGCTGGCCGTCATCGAACGGCGTGTCATCAGGACTTCTATGCCTTGCGCGGTGTCGCGCAGCAGGAGGACCGTGGCGGCTGGGCGCAGGGGGGCTGGGTCGCGGTGGGGGTGGAGTTGTTGGGAGGGGCGGGGCATTTTGGGATTATGGCTTTTGGGGTCGGGTCTTGCTCCGACGGCGTGCTCTCCTCTGAGATCTGCTGGCCGGGGTCGCCCGGCGGCGACTCACTTTTCTTTGCTTCGCCAAAGAAAAGTAAGCAAAAGAAAGGCGACCCGCAGTCTGGGTCCCTACGCTTCGCTTCGGGCAACCTGCGGTGCTCGAGCCAAGCGGGGTCTGGCTAAACTC
>NZ_JBFUBU010000067.1:0-21121 GCF_056405595.1 Polaromonas sp. P1_G1 | reverse complement strand
CCCCCCCGGCACGGGCGTGGCGGGCACGGCGAGGGAAGAATCGGCGGCGGAAGCTCGGGAGCGCATGAGGGACAATCGTGAGGGTTGTTGTAATAACTTTTTCAGATTGTGCCTATGTCTACCGAATCAAGCGCCCCTACGGACATTCACGCAGAAGATGCCCTGACCGTCCAGCTGCCCACCGACAAGGAGCTGGTGCTCAAGGTCATTCCGATGCCGGCCGACTGCAACGCCAACGGCGACATCTTCGGCGGCTGGGTCATGGCCCAGGTCGACCTGGCCGGCTCCGTGGTGCCGGCCCGCCACGTCGACGGCCGGCTGGCCACGGTGGCGGTCAACCAGTTCATCTTCAAGCAACCGGTGCGCGTGGGCGACATCCTGTCGTTTTTTTCCAGCCTCACCCGCATAGGCACCACCTCCATCACCGTCCAGGTCGAGGTCTACGCCGAACGCTTCCGGGCGCAAGGGCGCTACATCAAGGTCACCGAAGCCAGCCTCACCTATGTGGCAATTGACGATTTCGGCAAGCCGCGAAAAATCGCCAAGGACTGAGGCTTACTCAAACTCGCCGTGCCGGCCCTGCCCGCCCGCAAAACGCGCGGCGCCGGCAAAAGCGTCGGGCAGGCGCTGCTTGCCGCGCTCCCATTCCTGGTGCAGCGCCTCCTCCCATCCCAGGTCCCACTGCCGGTAGGCGCTGAGCCGGTCGGCCCGCATTGTGGCCTGCGGAAAGCGGCTGAGCTGCTGCGCCAGCGCCACCGCGGCATCGCGCGCGCCGCCTTTGGGTACGACGCGGTTGGCCAGCCCCATCTGCAAGGCTTCAGCCGCTTCCACCTTGCGCCCGGTGAGAATCAAATCCATCGCATGGCCCATACCGACCAGCCGCGGCAGGCGCACCGTGCCGCCGTCGATCAGCGGCACACCGAAGCGCCGGCAGTACACGCCGAAATAGGCGTCCTCCTCCATCACGCGCAGGTCGCACCACAGCGCCAGCTCCATGCCGCCGGCCACCGCCGCGCCGCTGACGGCGGCAATCACCGGCTTGGACAGCAGCAGGCGCGACGGGCCCATGGGCGCCGGCGGGTTTTTATCGCCGGGCGAGAAGTCGAGCTGGCTCAAGACCTGTTCACCGCCGGCTTGCCCGGCCAGCCGTGCGCCGGCCTGCAAATCCCAGCCCGCGCAGAAGTGGCCGTGCGCACCGTGGAACACCGCCACATGCGCATCCTCATCTTCATCAAAGGCGATAAAAGCTTCGTGCAGCGCACGCGCCGTATCGGCATCGACCGCGTTGCGCACCTCGGGCCGGTCCAGCGTGATCACGGTGACCTGCCCTTGCTTCGAAATATGAATCGTCATGGCGCCTCCGGCCACCAACCGACGCGCGGCGCGGCGCCGGCTTCGGCTAATTCAGCGGCGCTGACCTCGATCTCCATGCGCAGCAAAGCAGCCGCCATGGCCTTGCCGAGGTTGTCCATGCGCAGGTTGCGCGCCCCGCCGCCCTGCAGCGCGCCTTGCAGCACCAGCTTGAGCGCCAGGATATTGGGCAGGGCCCAGCACTGCACCGTGCCGGGCAGCCAGGGCGCGAAGTGCGCCTGCACGCGTTCGGCCGTGACTTCGCGGGCGATCAGGCGGTAGCCCGCCTCGTTCCAGGCAAACAGGCCGAAGTCCACCCAGTCGGCCTTGTCGCCGCTGCGCGCATGCGCGAGCTTCACGAGCTGCACTTTCATGAGGACACTACCTCCACCCGCACCGCGGCCTCGACCGCCTGCCGGTCCAGCAGCGCAGGCCAGATGCCCAGCAGTTCGCTGCCGTTGTTCAGGCCGTGAAAGCCGCAGCTGTAGGCCGGCCCGCTCAGCGCCATCCATGAGAACAGCCGGCCGAAACCGTCGGCCACCGCCTTGTCCTGCGTGCGCACCGCCATGCGCACCCAGACCTCGTTGAGTTCGGCCAGTGCTTCAGGCGCCGGCATAGGCGCCAGCGGGCCGTGCGCCGAGTTGAGACCCGGAAACTCGACAAACAGTTCGTCATGCGGCATGCGCCTGTCGGCCAGCTGGGCTTTCACCATGGCAACCGCCGCCTGCGCCTTGTCCCAGGCATCGGGCCAGCTGAAACCCCAGGTGACCTCAGCCTTGTAGCCGTCGCGAAAGCCGCCCACAAGCTTGAGCTGCGCCGGCCGCGGATGGCCGCGCGCGCCCGTCATGCGCACCTGGTCGTGGCCCAGGTCTTCGAGATTCACTTCCGACAGGTCCAGCACCACATCGGGCGAGATATAGCGTGTGGGATCGTGCACTTCGTAGAGCAATTGCTGGCGCACGGTGTCGAAGTTGATGCGGCCGCCGGTCCCCGGCGCCTTGGTGAGCAGCGCAGCGCCGTCTTCGCCGACCTCGGCGATGGGGTAGCCGATATGCGCCAGGTCGGGAATGGCCTTCCAGGCCCCCTGGCTGCCGAAGTTTCCGCCGCTGCCTTGGCCCGAACACTCCAGCAAGTGCCCGACCGCCAGGCCCTGGGCCAGCCGGTCCAGCTCGGGCTGTGTGGCAGCGTCCTCGAGCTTCCAGCCGAATTCATGCACCAGCGGCGCGAGGAACAGCGCCGCGTCGGCCACGCGCCCGGTGATAACGATGTCGGCGCTCTGCTGCAGCGCCGACACGATAGGCCGCGCGCCCAGGTAGGCATTGGCGAACACCATGCGCTCCCGCACGGTTTCAAAAGGCTGGGCGTTGAACAGGTGCGGCGGCGCCAGCGCCGCCAGCCGCGGCAACACGTCATCGCCGGTGACCACCGCAATGCGCGCCTTCCAGCCCTTGGCCGCGAACGCCGCGCGCAAGGCGGCGGCCGCGCCCGCGGGGTTGAGCCCTCCGGCATTGCAGATGAACTTGACGCCGCGCGTTTGCATCAGCGGCCAGAGCTTCATCAGCATGGGCACCACGTCGCGCGCATAACCCAGCGATGCATCGCGCTGCCGGTCTTTTTGCAGGATGGCCAGCGTCAGCTCCGCGAGGTGGTCGCTCGCGATGTAGTGCACGCCGCCGCGCTCAATGCTCGCGGCCACCGGCTCCCAGGCATCGCCATAAAAACCCAGGCCCGCGCCGATTCGAACGTTTCCTGTCATGTAAGGGATTACGCTTGATCGCGAATGCGACACGTATTCGGAACAACCCCTAGCGACAGACATTCAGGCGACAGCTATAACCAAAGCTAATTACAGGGGAGACCGCTACGTGCAATTCCTGCAGCTGCTCATCAGCGGTATCGCCCAAGGCTGCATCTACGGCTTGATCGCGTTGGGTTTTGTGCTGATCTACAAGGCCACCGAGACGGTCAGTTTTGCGCAGGGCGAACTGATGATGCTGGGCGCCTTCGCCGGCCTGGCCTGCATGACGCTGCTGGGTTTCCCCTTCTGGCTGGCCGTGCTCAGCGCGATTGCCGGCATGGCGCTGTTCGGCATGCTGCTCGAGCGCCTCGTGATACGCCCCATCCTCGGCCAGCCCGCTTTTTCCATCGTCATGCTGACCATTGGCGTGGGCTACACGGCGCGCGGCCTCATCACCATGATTCCCGGCATAGGCACCGAGACCTACGTACTGCCCGTGCCCTACAAAGACCAGATCTGGACCGCCGGCACGCTGGTCATCAATGTCGAGCAGGTCGCCATCATCGCCAGCACGGCGGTGCTGTGCCTGGCGCTGTTCGCGCTCTTCAGGTACAGCAAGCTGGGCATCGCCATGCAGGCCTCCTCGCAAAACCAGCTGGCCGCCTACTACATGGGCATTCCGGTCAAGCGGCTCAACGGCCTGGTCTGGGGCTTGGCCTCCGCCGTGGCCGCCATTGCCGGCCTGCTGCTGGCGCCCATCACCTTTGTGCACGCCAATATGGGTTTCATCGGGCTCAAGGCATTTCCGGCTGCGGTGGTGGGCGGCTTCGGCAGCCTGCCGGGCGCCATCGTCGGCGGCCTGGTCATAGGCCTGGTCGAATCCCTCTCGGGCTTTTACCTGCCCGACGGCTTCAAAGACATCGCCGCCTATGTGGTGGTGCTCATCATGCTGATGGTCAAGCCCAGCGGCCTGTTCGGCGAAAAGCTGCGCAAAAAGGTTTAACCAATTCATGCGCTTTATTTTCAAAACCGATTACGCGCAAGACATCAAGCTTGCCAAACACGCCGGCCACGTGTTCTGGTACGGCACGCTCATGCTTCTGCTGCTGGCCGCGCCCTGGCTGGTCGCCGAATACTGGCTCGCGCAGCTGACCTTTGTGATGATTTACGCGATTGCCGGCCTGGGCCTGATGCTGCTCGCGGGTTTCACCGGCCTGTTCTCGCTCGGCCATGCGGCCTTCCTGGGCGTGGGCGCCTACACCCAGGCCGTGCTGACCAATGCGGGCCTTCCCTTCCCCATCGCGCTGGCCTGCGCCGCCGGGCTCTCGGCCGCGGTGGGCCTGGTTGTGGGCTTGCCCGCGCTGCGCGTCAAGGGCATCTACCTGGGCATGGCCACGCTGTCCTTCGGGTTCATCGTCGAAGAGGTGTTCGCGCGCTGGGAAAGCGTGACGGGCGGCAATGCCGGCATCCACATCAAGGTGCCCGACATGTTCGGCTGGAAGCTCGCCAGCGGCGAGTCGTTTTATTTCCTGTGCCTCGTCATCACCATGGCTTCCACGCTGGCCATCCTCAACCTGCTGCGCTCGCCCACGGGCCGGGCCTTTGTGGCGATACGCGATTCCGAGATCTCCGCGCAGAGCATGGGCATACACCTGGCGCGCTACAAGACGCTGTCCTTCGCGCTGTCGGCAGCACTGGCCGGCGTTGCCGGCGCGCTGTATGCGCACAAGCTGCAGTTCATCTCGCCCGACCAATTCAACATCCTGCAGTCCATAGACCTGCTGCTGATGATCGTCATCGGCGGCGTGGGTTCGGTGCACGGCGCCTTCCTGGGCGCCATCTTCCTGATATCGATGCCGCAGGTGATCGCTCTCACCAAGGACCACCTGCCCGCCGCCATAGGCCAGGCGCCCGGCCTGCAGGCGGCCGTGTACGGCATCGTGCTGATTGCCTTCGTGCTGTTCGAGCCGATGGGACTCTACGGTCGCTGGCTCAAGGTCCGCACCTACTTCCAGCTCTTTCCGTTCTACCGAAAAGGGCTATTCAAGCGGCAGAAATCCTTCCAGAAGTCGGATCGCCTGAAATGACCGATATTCTTCTTTCAGCCAAAAACCTCAGCGTGCGCTTCGGCGGGGTTCTGGCCGTCAACAAGGTGAGCTTTGACGTGAAAGAGGGCGAGGTCTTCACGCTGATAGGTCCCAACGGCGCCGGCAAGACCACGGTGTTCAATCTGATCAGCCGCATCTACACGCCGACCAGCGGCGAGATCGAGTACCGCGGCGAAAAGCTCACGGCCCAGCCGCCGCACAGAATCGCCGCGCTGGGCATCGCGCGCACCTTCCAGAACATCGAGCTGTTCGAGCACGCCACCGTGCTGCACAACCTGCTGATAGGCCGGCACACGCACAGGCAGACCGGTTTGCTGCACGACCTTTTTTTCACCGCCAGGGCGCGCGAGGCCGAACTCCAGGCGCGCGAGAAGGCGGAGCAGGTGATCGACTTCCTCGACCTGCAGCATCACCGCGATTCCATGGTGGCGGGCCTGCCCTACGGCGTGCGCAAGGTGGTGGAACTGGCGCGCGCGCTGTGCACCGAGCCGCGGCTGCTGCTGCTAGACGAGCCGTCCTCAGGCCTCAACGTGGAGGAAACCGGCGACATGGCSTTCTGGATMCAGGACATCMAGMACGAGCTGGGCATCACCGTGCTGATGGTSGAGCACGACATGWSCCTGGTCTCGCGCGTCTCCGACCGCGTGCTGGCGATGAACCAGGGCGAGGTGCTGGCCGTGGGCACGCCGCGCGAGGTGCAGAACGACCCGGGCGTGATCGAGGCTTACCTGGGTTCGGTGGATGAAGTTTCATCTTTGCGGAGGACGGCATGAGCGCAGTACCGCCGCCTGTCAGCGACCAGCCGGTCCTCAAGCTGCTCAACGTCGAGAGCGCCTACGGCCCGATCAAGGCCATACGCGGCGTGAGCCTGCAGGTGCGGCGCAGCGAGATCGCCACCGTGCTGGGCTCCAACGGCGCGGGCAAATCCACCATCCTCAAGACCATCTCGGGCATCCTGGACCCGCGCAAGGGCTCCATCGACTTCAAGGGCCAGGACATCACGGCGCAGGACCCGGCCTTTATCGTGCAGCAGGGCCTGAGCCATGTGCCCGAAGGCCGCGAGGTGTTCCCGCTGCTCAGCGTGCGCGACAACCTGCTGATGGGCGCCTACACCCGCAAGGACCGCGACGGCGTGGCGCTGGACATGGAAGCGGTCTACGGCTACTTTCCGATCCTGAAGGAGCGCGCACTGCAGGATGCCGGCCTGCTTTCGGGCGGCCAGCAGCAGATGCTGGCGATCTCGCGCGCGCTGATGGCCTCGCCCGACCTGATCCTGCTCGACGAGCCCAGCCTGGGCCTGTCGCCCAAGCTCACCAAGGAAATCTTCGAGATCGTGGTGCGCATCAACCGCGAGCGCGGCACCACGATTTTGCTGGTCGAGCAGAACGCCAACATGGCGCTCAACGCGTCGGACTACGGTTATGTGCTCGAAAACGGCCGCATCGTGATGGAAGACACCTGTGCCCGCCTGCGCGAGAAGGACGACATCAAGGAGTTCTACCTCGGCATGAAGGAAGACGGCGTGCGCGGTGAACGCCGCTGGAAAAAGAAAAAGACCTGGAGATAGAAATGAGCAATCTCTGGGACCTCGGCCATATCCAGCCCGAACATGCCATCGTCATGCCGGGCGACACGATTCCCGCAGTGTTCTGGAACGCGGTGGCGCAGCGCGGCAACCAGACCTGGATGCGGCAGAAAAAACTAGGCATCTGGCGCAGCTGGAGCTGGACCAAAACCGGCGACGCGGTGCGCGAGATCGCGGCCGGCCTGCTGAGCCTGGGCTTTGCGCGCGGCGAATGCGCTTCTATCCTGTCCAACACCATCGTCAACTGGGTGCTGGCCGACATCGCCGTGCTGAGCTGCGGCGGCGTCTGCAGCGGTATCTACCCGACCGATGCCGCCTCGCAGGTGCATTACCTCTGCGAAGACTCGCGCACCACGCTGCTCTTCGTCGAGGACGACGAACAGCTCGACAAGGCACTGGAAGTGCGGCCGCAACTGCCGCTGCTGCGCCAGGTGATCGTGTTCGACATGGAGGGCCTGCGCGAGCTGGACGACCCGGGCGTGATGAGCCTGGACGCGCTGCGCGCGCTGGGCCGCGCTTACCTGGCGGACCATCCCGATGCGGTCAAGGAACGCGCCGCCGCGTGCCGGCCCGAAGACCTCGCCATCCTGGTCTACACCTCGGGCACCACCGGAAAACCCAAGGGCGCCATGCACAGCCAGCATGGCCTGGTGTTCACCGCGCGCGGCTACAACACGCTGGTGGCACAGGATGAAAACGACGAACGCATGTGCTTTTTGCCGCTGTGCCACATCGCCGAGCGCATGGGCGGCGAGTATTTTTCGCTGTACACAGGCGCCAAACTCAATTTCGTAGAGAACCCCGAAACCATTCCCGAGAACGTGCGCGAAATCGCGCCCACGGTGTTCACCGCCGTGCCGCGCGTGTGGGAGAAGTTCTATTCCGGCGTGATGATCGCGCTCAAGGAAGCCAGCTGGCTGCAGCAGGCGGCCTATGGCTGGAGCATAGGCGTGGGCATGCGCATCGCCGACACCGTGCTGGCGGGCCGGCCCGTCGGCGCTGCGCTCAAGCTCCAGTTCACGCTGGCGCGCTGGCTGGCACTCAACAATACGCGCAAGCTGATCGGCATACACCGCGCGCGCTTTTGCGTCACGGGCGCGGCGCCGATTTCGCCCGACCTGGTCAAGTGGTACATGGCGCTGGGCGTTCCCATGCTGGAGGTCTGGGGCATGACGGAGACTTGCGGCGCCGCCAGCGGCGTACCGGCCAGCCGCATGAAGCCCGGCTCCATAGGCCCGGCGGCCGGCTACAACGAAATGCGCCTGGACCCGGCCACCGGCGAAATCCTGGTGCGCGGCCCCAACGTCTTCATGGGCTACCTGAACCAGCCCGAAAAGACCGCTGAAACCATAGATACGGAGGGCTGGCTGCACACCGGCGACGTGGGGGTGGTGGACGAGGAAGGCTACTTCAGGATCACCGACCGCATGAAGGACATCATCATCACGGCCGGCGGCAAGAACGTCACGCCCAGCGAGCTCGAGAACGAGCTCAAGTTCTCGCCTTACGTGACTGACGCGGTGGTTATAGGCGACAAGCGGCCCTACCTCACCTGCATCATCATGATCGACCAGGAAAACGTCGAGAAATTCGCCCAGGATGCGGACATACCCTTCAGTAATTACGCCAGCTTGACGCGGGCGGCCGAAGTGCAAGAATTGATCCAGTCGGAAATCGACCGGGTCAACAAGAAGTTTGCGCGGGTCGAGCAGATCAAGAAATTTTTCCTGCTCGACACACAGCTCACGGCGGAGGACGAAGAACTCACGCCGACCATGAAGCTCAAGCGCAAGCTCGTAGAAAAAAAATACGCCCCGCACATCGAGGCCATGTACTGATCACCGTGGACCGAGTGGATAAAAAACTTACAGGAGACAAACCATGAAACTGAAATCAACCGCCGCCCTTTCCGCGCTGGCCTGTGCCGCCGCCCTGTCGGCCGCGCCGGCACAGGCGCAAAGCCAGGGCGTCAGCAAAACCGAAATCACGCTGGGGTCCATCCAGGACCTGTCGGGGCCGCTGGCGGGCTTCGGCAAGCAGATACGCAACGGCATGACCCTGCGCGTGGACGAGCTCAACGAGCAGGGCGGCATCAACGGCCGCAAGATCAAGCTCATCGTCGAGGACTCGGGCTACGACCCCAAGAAGGCGGTGCTGGCGGCGCAGAAGCTGGTCAACCAGGACAAGATYTTCRYGATGGTGGGCCACMTSGGYACSGCGCARAACCTGGCKGCCATGCCSGTGCAGTTCGAGAARAACGTSATCAACTTCTTCCCGGTGACGGCCGCCCGCGAGATGTACGAGCCCTTCCACAAGCTCAAGTATTCGTTCGCCGCCACCTACTACGACCAGATGAAGGCCGCCGTGCCCAAGCTGGTCAAGGAAAAGAACGCCAAGAAGGTCTGCTCCATGTACCAGGACGACGAGTTCGGCCTGGAAGTGCAGCGCGGCGCCGACGACGGCCTCAAGGCCATCGGCATGACCATGGTCGAGAAAACCTCCTTCAAGCGCGGCGCCACCGATTTCTCGTCGCAGGTCGCCAAGCTCAAGGCCTCCGAATGCGACCTGGTGGTGCTGGGCACCATCATCCGYGARACCATWGGCGSCATWGGCACGGCSCGCAAGCTGGGCTACARCCCGRYCTTCMTSGGSTCCAGCGCGGCCTACACCGACCTGATCCACAARCTGGGCGGCAAGGCCATGGACGGCCTCTACGCGACCATGACGGTGCAAAATCCCTACCTGGACGAAGCCTCGCAGCCCATCCGTTTCTGGGCCAACAAGTACAAGACCGCCTTCAACGAAGACCCGACGGTATTCTCGGTCTACGGCTACACGGTGGTCGACGCCTTTATCCGCGCCTCGCAGAAAGCCGGCGCCAACCTGTCGACCGACAGCTTTATCAAGGCCATGGACACCATGGTGATCCCGGCCGACATCTTCGGCAGCTCCGAAGCGAAATTCGGCCCGCAAAAACGCTTGGGCAACAACCAGTCGCGCCTTTCGCTGCTGCAGGATGCGCGCTGGAAAGTGGTGTCGGACTACATCACGCACTGAGCGCCGCGCTGCAGCCTTCGAAAAACCGCCTTCGGGCGGTTTTTTCGTGGCCCTGCCGCTGGAGGCACGCGCCCGGCACAATGCCGCATGCCCGCCTCACCCGACACCCTCGCCACGCTTCACTGTAAAACCACGAAGAGCTGGGCCACCTGGCTCAAAAAACACCATGCCGGCAGCCCCGGCATCTGGCTGCAAATCGCCAAAAAGGATTCCGGCATCGCCTCCACCACCCATGCCGAGGCGCTGGAAGAGGCCCTCTGCCAGGGCTGGATAGACGGCCAGCGCAACGCACTGGACACGCAGTTCTTCCTGCAGAAGTTCACGCCGCGCCGCGCGCGCAGCACCTGGTCCAAGATCAACTGCGACAAGGCCATGGCGCTGATCGCATCGGGCCGGATGCAGCCCGCGGGCCTGGCCGAGGTCGAGCGCGCCAAAGCCGACGGCCGCTGGGACGCCGCCTACGATGCGCAAAGCAAGATCACTGTGCCCGACGACCTGGCGGCCCTGCTGGCCAAAAAACCCAAGGCCAGGGCCTTTTTTGAATCCCTCGACTCACGCAACCGCTTCGCCATCCTGTTCAGGCTGCAAACCGCCAAGAAAGCCGAGACACGCGAACGCCGCCTCGCGCTGTTTTTCGGCATGCTGCAGCGCGGGGAAAAAATCCATCCCTGAAGGCGGGCGGAGCTTCTGGTGACGCGGCGAGGCGTAAACGGTACATTGGACAGGACACCCATCCACAAACCAACCACGTGAAAAGGAGTCCGCATGGCATCCAGCTGGTGGCAGCAAATCGGCGAAACCATCGCCTCGGAGTTCTCGGATTTGCCCGATGCCGAGCAGGCCACCCGCGTCATGCTGCGCCTGGTGCTGGCGGCCTTGCTGGGCGGCCTGCTGGGCATAGAACGTGAACAAAAGGGCAAGGCCGCCGGAGTGCGCACCCACATGCTGGTGGCCATGGGCGCCGCGATGTTTGTACTGGTGTCGGCGCAAACCGGCATGCTGAGCGCCGACCTGAGCCGTGTGATTCAAGGTATCGTCGCCGGTGTTGGCTTCCTGGGCGCGGGCGCCATCCTCAAAGGCCACATCAAGGGCCACAGCGACGACGAAGAACAGGTCAAAGGCCTGACGACCGCCGCCGGCATCTGGCTGACTGCGGCCATAGGCGTGGCGGCCGGCATGGGTCGCGAAGCGACGGCGGTCCTCAGCACCTTGCTGGCGCTGGGAATTCTGGCGGTGGTGCCGAGGCTGGTGCGGCTGATGGAAAAACCCGCGCCGTTGCTCAAGCCCGATGGGAACGATCGCGGGGACAAGCCATAAAGCGGGCCCGTATCCTCACGGCAATTTGCGCAAACCCCGCGAAGATGCCAGATTTCATCAGTCCTTGGTGCGCTGAGAAACGAATTCACCCTCGTAACCCTTGGCCAGCGACAGCTTCTCGGCCTCGCTGAGGACTTTGCCCGCGAGCTGGAAAATTCCCTGCTCCTCATCCTCGAGGTGGTGATGGATCTTGTGGTGCAGCTCTTTCGCCGTGGCCAGCCAGCCCGGCGAGCTGAAGTCGGTGCCCGCCAGCGTTTCCACCAGCTTGTCCATCTGGTGGTGCTCCGCGATGCCGTGCCGCGAAGGCTCCTGCGTCATGTCGTGCGCGATCAGCGGGACATAAAAAAAACGCTCCTCAGCCGCCGCGTGCGCTGCCAGTTCACGCCGGAGTTCCTTGAAAAGGGAATCGCGGTCCGGGCTGTCGCCTTGTGTCTTGATCAGGTGGTCGGCCAGGGCGCGCTGGGTGTCGTGGCTGGTTCGCAATGCTTCAAAGATATTCATCCGGAAAGTATGCGGACACCGCCTGCCGGCGCGTGTAGGCCAAGACCGGATTCCGCGGAGGGCCTCCAGCGCTATCAAATTAATAGCCGACAACCCGCATTCCGCCTGAACTTTCCCTCCAGAACGGCTTGCATGACATCTCATCGGCGGCAAGGCACGGCAAAAGCGCTAAATTAGGGCCTATGAACAAAATCCTGCTCCTGGGCGGCACCGGCTTTGTCGGGCGCCATGTTTGTGAAAAGCTGGCGCAGCGCCAGTGCCGCGTCACCGTCGTCACGCGGCGACAAAGCAATGCACGCCACCTGCAGATGCTGCCGCTGGTCGACGTGGTCGAAGCCGACGCCCACGACAGCAGTTCGCTGGCGCCGCTGCTGGCCGGCCACGACGCCGTCGTCAACCTGGTCGCCATCCTGCATGGCTCGCAGGCCGCCTTCGACAAGGCGCATGTGCAGCTGCCGCTGGAGCTGGCCCGCGCCTGCGAGGCCAGCGGCCTGCGGCGCATCGTCCACATCAGCGCGCTGGGCGCTTCGCCCGGTTCGCCGTCCATGTACCAGCGCACCAAGGCACGCGGCGAGGCCGTGATGCTGAGCACCGGGCTGGACGTGACCGTGCTGCGGCCCAGCGTGATCTTCGGCACCGAGGACAAATTCCTCAACACCTTTGCCCGGTTGCAGCGCGTGTTCCCGGTGATTCCACTGGCCGCCGCCGATGCGCGCTTGCAGCCCGTGTGGGTGGAAGACGTGGCGCAGGCCATCGTGCACTGCCTGCAGGATGCCGACACCGTGGGACAAATTTACGAAGCCTGCGGCCCCGACGTGTTCACGCTGCGGCAGCTCATGGGACTGGCGGGCCGCTACGCCGGCGTGAACGGCGGCAAGGGCCGGCCGGTGGTCGCACTGCCCGCCGCGCTGGGCCGCCTGCAGGCACGCCTCATGGAACTGGCTCCCGGCGAGCCCATGCTCAGCCGCGACAACCTCGACGCCATGGCCAACGACAACGTCGCCACCGGCAAGCTGCCCGGCCTGCAGGCGCTGGGCATAAGTCCGGCATCGCTGGAGGCCATAGGGCCTTCCTACCTGGGCGAGCAGGGCCTGCGCAGCGGGCTGACGGCCAAGCGCAAGACGGCCGGAAGGTTTTAGCGGCGTATGCGTCCGCGAGGGCCAGGAGACTCCTAGCGCTTGATGACCAGGCCCTGGCCCGTGGGCAGCGGCATCACGCGGTACTGCCGCGCATCGAACCAGGCATCCTCGGCGATCTTCTGCCCGCGGTAGGCGCCGGCCCATTCATAGTCGTCGAGGATCAGGATACCGCCCGGAACCATGCGGTCGAACAAATGCTCCAGCGCCGCGATCTCGGCGGGTGCCTGGTTCAGGTCAATGTGCAGGTAGGCAATGCGCTCCGGGCAGCCGCTGGCAAACACTTCGGGGATTTTCCCCCTCATGATCTCGACCTGGGGGTAAAGCATGAATTTCTTGCAGACGCGCTCATACAAGCCTTCGCCGTGCTCCGGCATGGCGTGGTTGAGCATGCTGCTATCGTGCTCAAAGAGGTCGTAGCACCAGAAGGTCTTCGGGAAAGCGGGGCCTCCGAGGTAGTCGATCACCGTTTTGACGCCTACCCCGGTATAGGCGCCGCACTCAACGAAATCTCCGTCCAGGTGCACGCAATGGTAGGCCGCGCACGCCAGCACATAGCGCCGCCACACGATGGCTTTGTCGGATTCGCTCTCAACGTTGTCCCGCCATGCTTCCAGGAACGGGCCATCATCGAACATGGACAGGTTGCGCCCCCAGGTCAGCAGGTTGTCGGCGAAGTAATAGCCGCCCACCAGTTTTTGGGTCACCGACTTCATGCTTTCGGTCACCGCACGGTCGTCGGTCGTGCCCCAGAACACGGGGAGAAAAAAGGTGGGCACCTTGCTTTTTTCGGGTGTCGAATATTTCGGAAGAAAGGGAAGCGAGCCGGAAACAGCCTGTTTTGAGGATGCGCCCCGGCGGCGGCCCCGGAACATCTCACCCCAAAGCGCGCGCAACAAATCGCCCAGAATCATGCTTAAACCTTTTTTTACCGGCAGCGGCTGCCGACGGGTTGACAGTGCGTTCACTGTAGCGCGATTTGCACGTCAAAAGCCTTTTACCGGCGGCCAACGCAGGGGGGCCTGGCGGGCTGTCGCCTTGCGCAGCCAGGAGCAGCATCAATTTTTCGTTTTTTTTGCATCAATGGCGCGCCGGCGGGGTTGTAGCATCGCAAGTCGTTTCATTTTGACCTTCACCATCATCACCAGCGGACGGGGACCCCATGCTCAAGCTCTACATCGGCAATAAAAACTACTCTTCCTGGTCCATGCGCCCTTGGGTGCTGCTCAAGCAGGCCGGCATTCCCTTTGAAGAAATCAAGCTGCGCTTCGACTCCTTCGACGCCAACTCGAGCTTCAAGGAAAAAATCGGCGGCGTGAACCCGACCGGCCGGGTGCCGGCGCTGGACGACGGTGGTTTTGTCGTGTGGGACACGCTGGCCATCGCCGAATACCTGGCCGAACGCTTCCCTGAGAAAAAACTCTGGCCGCAGGACGTGAAGGCGCGTGCCCGGGCGCGCAGCGTCTGCGCTGAAATGCACAGCGGCTTCGGCGCACTGCGTTCGGCCTGTCCCATGAACATCGAGGCCGACCTGTCCGACATGGGCCAGCTGATCTGGCGCGACAAGTCGGCCGTGCGCGCCGACGTGCAGCGCATCGTCGAGATGTGGACGGAACTGCTGGAGCAGTACAAGGGGTCGATGCTGTTTGGCGAGTTCAGCATCGCCGACGCATTTTTTGCACCCGTCTGCATGCGCCTGAGCCGCTATGCCCTGCCCGTGCCGCCCGCCATCAGCGCCTACATGCAGCGTGTGGCCGCCTTGCCCGGCGTGAAGGCCTGGATAGACGACGCGCTCGCCGAAAACGATTTCCGCGAGTTCGAAGAACCCTACCGCGTCAAGCGCTGAACAGGAGGCCGCATGGTCACGATTTATCTGCGCTACGTGCTCAACACCGCCAAACTCAAGGAGTTCGAACACTACGGCAAGCTATGGATCCCGCTGGTCGAAAAATTCGGCGGCAAGCACCACGGCTATTTCATGCCCAGCGAAGGCGCCAACAACATCGCGCTGGCCTTGTTCACCTTCGACAGCCTGGCAGCCTACGAGAGCTACCGCCAGCGTTCGTTTTCGGACCAGGATTGCCTAGCGGCGTTCAAGTACGCCGAGACCACGGGCTGCATCATCAGCTACGAGCGCAGCTTCTTCCGGCCGGTTTTCTCCTGACTACCGAGTTCCGGCGAGGGAGCTGGATGCTTTCATAAAGTCGATTACCGGGATGCGGGGCAAGGCGTACGGCGCGCAGGACACCGGAATGCACTTCGGTGCATGAGGATTCCGAGCACCGTACAACGCCGCCATGCGCCCGGCAATCGGGTTTATGGAAGTATCCTAAACTGCTCGAATGCAGATTTACATGGTCGGTGGCGCGGTGCGCGATACCTTGCTCGGCTTGCCGGTGCAGGACCACGACTGGGTGGTCGTGGGCGCCACGCCCGAGGAACTGGCGGCCCAGGGCTACCTGCCCGTAGGCAAGGACTTCCCGGTATTCCTGCATCCCGAGACCCGCGAAGAGTACGCGCTGGCCCGCACCGAGCGCAAGACCGCGCGCGGCTACCGCGGCTTCGCGGTGCATGCCGAACCCGACGTGACGCTGGAGCAGGACCTGGCGCGGCGCGACCTGACCATCAATGCCATCGCGGCGCCCGCCCGCGGCGGGGGAGAACCCGGCAAGTTCGAGCCCGATTTCTCCGCGCTGATAGATCCCTTCGACGGCCAGAAAGACCTGCGGGACAAGGTTCTCCGCCACGTCACCGACGCTTTCCGCGAAGACCCGGTGCGCATYYTGCGGCTGGCMCGCTTYGCCGCCCGCTTTCCCGATTTCTCAGTGGCGCCCGAGACCCTGGCGCTGATGCAAGGCATGGTGGCCGCCGGCGAAGCCGACGCGCTGGTGCCCGAACGCGTGTGGCAGGAACTGGCGCGCGGGCTCATGGAAGGCAAACCCTCCCGCATGTTCGAAGTGCTGCGGGACAGCGGCGCGCTGGACAAACTGCTGCCCGAGGTGGCGCGCCTCTGGGGTGTGCCCCAGCCTGCCAGCCACCACCCCGAGGTCGACACCGGCATCCACCTGATGATGGTGCTGGACATGTCGGCACAACTCAAGGCGCCCCTGGCCGCTCGCTTTGCCTGCCTGTGCCACGACCTCGGCAAAGGCACCACGCCGGCCGACGTCCTGCCGCGCCACATCGGCCATGAAGAGCGCAGTGCCCGGCTGTTGAAAGATGTGTGCGAACGCCTGCGCGTGCCGGTGGACTGCCGCGAAACTGCCGACGTGGTGGCGCGCGAGCACGGCAACGTCCACCGAAGTGAAGGCCTGAACGCCGCATCCATCGTGCGCCTGCTGGAACGCTGCGATGCCTTTCGCAAGCCCCGGCGCTTTGCCGACATCCTGCTGGCCTGCGAGTGCGATGCCCGCGGCCGCCTGGGCCTGCACGACTCGCCCTACCCGCAGCGCGCGCACCTGCTTGAAGCCCTGGCCGTAGCCCAGGCAGTGGAAACGCAGCCGCTGGCGCTGGCGGCGCAGGCCGAGGGACGTGACGGCAAGCAGGTGGGCGATGCCATTCGGAAAGCACGCATCAAAGCGGTGCAAGACAGCCTTCCCGCCACCGCGACAGAGCAGCAGCCACCCGCCAACACCTGAAAAAGCGAAACCGGCCTACAGCGACGCCGCTGGGGCCCTGCTAAGGTGAAGGGCGATGCATGTATCACCTTCCCCATCGCCGGCTTCGCCATCATCGCGCTTGCCGCTTCCCGGGCCGTTACCGGCCATAGGCGCGCAGACCGCCCTCTTTCTGGACTTTGACGGAACCCTGGCCGACCTGGCGCCCGAGCCCGATGCGGTCCGGCTGGTGTCGGGCGTGATTCCGGCCCTGCTCAGGCTTTCAGGCCAGCTCGGCGGCGCGCTGGCGATTGTCTCGGGCCGCAGGCTGGCCGACCTGGACGGCTTTCTTTCGCCCTTGCAACTCCCCCTGGCCACCGAGCACGGCGCGCAGCGCCGCGACGCGCACGGCCGCATCGTCAGCTTGGCGGAGCCCGACCTGAGCGAGCTCGCGCGCCACGCCACCGAATTCGCGGCCCACCATGACGGGCTGCGCGTCGAGATCAAGCAGGCGGCCGTGGCGCTGCACTACCGCCACGCGCCTGAACTCGAATCGCTGTGCCTGCAGCTCATGCAGGAGGCCGCGGACCGCACACCCGGGGTCGAGTTGCTGCGCGGCAAATGTGTTTTTGAAGTCAAACCGGCGAACGTCAGCAAGGGCTTGGCGATCAGGGCGTTTATGGGCGAAGCGCCGTTTGCCGGCCGCCTGCCGCTGTTTGCCGGCGACGACACCACCGACGAAGCCGGCTTCGCCGCCGTCCAGGCCATGGGCGGCGAAGGCATCAAGGTTGGTGAAGGCGCGACCGTGGCGCACCATCGCTGCGCATCGCCCGACGTGCTGCGCGAATGGCTGCATGCGGCCTTCGACGGCAGGTCGCGGGAGACTGAAGATGCGCCGGCCGCCGCACCAGAAAGCCGCCCATGAGCGTCGCCGCCGATTCCCTGCACTTTGAGCCGCCCGCGAAACCCTCCCTGGCCATGGGCGTGATCGGCAACTGCGGGTTCAGCGCCTTGATCGACGCGCGCGGCCGCATCGTCTGGTGCTGCCTGCCGCGCTTTGACAGCGACCCGGTGTTCAACGCCCTGCTCGAGCCGCAGCCCGCGCCGGACGATGCGACCCACCCCGGCGCCCAGGACTCGCAGTCCAGCGCCTTCGCCATCGAGATCGAGGACTTCGCCGAAGCCAGGCAGTGGTATGAACCCAATACCGCCGTGCTGCGCACACAGCTGTTCGACAAGCACGGCCAGGGCATAGAGATCACCGACTTCGCGCCGCGCTTTTTCAGCCGGTCGCGTTTTTTCCGGCCCATGACGCTGGTGCGCCGCGTCAAGCCTATCAACGGTGCGCCGCGCATACGCGTGGCGCTGGACATCCGTTTCGACTGGGGCCGGCGCAAGCCCCTGATCACCCAGGGCAGCAACCACCTGCGTTATGTGGGCGACGAGCTCACGCTGCGCCTGAACACCGACGTGTCGATCTCACACCTGCTGTCAAAGCAGCCTTTTGTACTGACGCGCGAGCACAATTTCCTGCTCGGCGCCGACGAATCCCTGCCAGAAGGCATCGCCGACACGGCGCGCCTGTTTGAGCAGGAAACCATTTCCTACTGGAAGAAGTGGAGCCAGCGCCTTCATATCCCGCTGGAGTGGCAGGAGGCCGTGATACGCGCGGCCATCACGCTCAAGCTCTCGCTGTTTGAAGACACCGGCGCCATCGTCGCGGCCATGACCACCAGCATTCCGGAAGCGCCCGGCAGCCAGCGCAACTGGGACTACCGCTATTGCTGGCTGCGCGACGCCTTTTTTGTGGTGCGCGCGCTCAACAGCCTCTCCGAAGTCGGCACCATGGAAGACTACCTGCGCTGGCTCAGCAATGTGGTGGTGCAATCCAAGGGCGGGCACATCCAGCCGCTTTACGGCATAGGCCTGGAGCGCGAACTGCCCGAATCCATCATGGTGCACCTGGGCGGTTACCGCGGCATGGGCCCGGTGCGCGTCGGCAACCAGGCCCAGGAGCACTTTCAGCACGACGTCTACGGCAACGTGATACTGGGCGCGGCCCAATCCTTTCACGACCACCGGCTGTTGCACCGCGCGGGCATTGCCGAATTCAAGCGGCTTGAAGACGTCGGTGAACAGGCTGTGCACAACTACGACAAGCCCGACGCCGGCATGTGGGAGCTGCGCACGCGTGCGCGCATCCACACCTCCTCAGCCCTGATGTGCTGGGCCGCCTGCGACCGGCTGGCCAAGATCGCGCTGGTGCTCAAGCTGCCGGAGCGCGCCGACTACTGGCGAAACCACGCGGCGGTGATGCAGGAACGCATACTGCGCGAAGCCTGGAGCGAGGAACGCCAGTCCTTTGCCGAAAGCTTCGGCGGGCGCGACCTGGACGCCAGCGTGCTGCTGATGATTGAAGTGGGCTTTATCGACCCCAAAGACCCGCGCTTCATCGCCACCGTGGACGCGCTCGAAACCCACTTGTGCGACGGCCCCTATATGCGCCGCTACGAGGCGCCCGACGATTTCGGCAAGCCCGAAACCGCCTTCAACATCTGCACCTTCTGGCGCATAGACGCGCTGGCCCGCATAGGCCGCAAGGAGCAAGCCCGCGAGATTTTCAACACCATGCTGGCCGCGCGCAACCATGTGGGCCTGCTGTCGGAAGACACGCATCCCGTGACCGGCGAAATGTGGGGAAATTTTCCGCAGACTTATTCCATGGTGGGAATCATTAACGCGGCGGTAAGGCTCTCGACCCCCTGGGAGTCACAAGTATGAGCTCCATTTTTCCGCCGGGCCGCCCCAAGGAAAAAACGGCCCCCTCGGGGGGCAGCGCAGTACACGAAGTGACAAGCGTGGGGGCCATGCCATGAGCCGGCTTGTGGTCGTCTCGAATCGCGTCGCCGATCCCCGAAAGGCCGCTGCCGGCGGTCTCGCCGTAGCGCTCGGCGATTCGCTGAATGCCACAGGCGGCCTGTGGTTCGGCTGGAGCGGAAACGTCATCGAAGGCGGCGCGGCTGGCGAAGGCGAGCTGCATGTGCAGCAGGCCGGTAACGTCAAGCTGGCGACGGTGGACCTGTCGGCCGAAGACCATGCGGGCTATTACCTGGGCTACAGCAACGGCGTGCTGTGGCCGGTGTTCCACTACCGGCTGGACCTCGCGCGTTTCGACACCGGCTTTATCGAGGCCTACCGCCGCGTAAACCGGCTGTTCGCGCACAAGCTGATGTCCCTGCTCCGGCCCGACGACATCATCTGGATCCACGACTACCACCTGATCCCCATGGCCGCCGAGCTGCGCGCCATGGGCTGCAACAACCGCATCGGTTTTTTCCTGCACATCCCGCTGCCGCCGCAACAGATACTGGCAGCCATTCCGCAGCATGAGTGGCTGATACGCGCACTGTTCGCCTACGACCTGGTGGGCTTCCAGAGCGAAAACGACCTGCTGCACTTCTCGCGCTACGTGCAGGCCGAGGCCGGCGCCGTGGCGCTGGGCGGCAACCGCTTCAGGGCCTTTCACCGCACCGTGCGCGCAGGCGCCTTTCCCATCGGCATAGACGTGGACGAGTTCGCGGCGCTCACGCACGCGCAGGATGCGCGCGACATGTACGAGCGCATGAAGGAAGAGTATTCGCGCCGCAAGCTGCTGCTGGGCGTGGAGCGGCTCGACTATTCCAAGGGCCTGCCGCAACGCCTGAAGACGTTTGAAATGCTGTTGAAAAAGTATCCCGAAAACATCCGCAGCGCCACCCTGATCCAGATCGCCTCGCCCAGCCGCGAAGACATGGGCACTTACACCGACCTGCTGCAGGAACTCGAAAGCTTGTGCGGCGCCACCAACGGCAATTTCGGCGAACTCGACTGGATGCCGATACGCTACATCCACCGCAACGTTGCGCGCAAGCGCCTGCCCGGCCTGTACCGCGTGGCACGCGTGGCGCTGGTCACGCCGCTGCGCGACGGCATGAACCTGGTGGCCAAGGAATTCATCGCCGCCCAGGACCCGGCCGATCCCGGGGTGCTGGTGCTGTCGCGCTTTGCGGGCGCGGCCGAGCAGCTCGAGGACGCACTGCTGGTCAACCCTTACGACATCGACGGCACGGCCGACACGATACAGCGCGCCCTACAGATGCCGCTGGAGGAGCGCCAGGCGCGGCACCAGAAATTGCTCAAGAACATTCGTGAGCATGATGTGCATTGGTGGAGGAGGGAGTTTCTGAATGCGCTTGGGTATGAGGGGCCTGCTTAGCTGCCGGTTCTTGCTCCGGCGACGCGCGCTCTGCTGAGGGTTGCTGGCCGGGGGTAGCCCGGCGGCTACTCACTTTTCTTTTGCTTCGCCAAAAKAAAAGTAAGCAAAAGAAAAGGCGACCCTGGTTGCTGCGTCCCTGCGCTTCGCTACGGGCAACCTGCGGTGCTCGGTCCAGACGGGGTCTCGCTAAACTCGCTTCGCTCAAACAACGCGATCCCTGATCCGTCTGGCCCTGCGCTCCTCGGCGCATCCACAAGGGGTGGGGAAKGAATACCRATACCYAAGAAACAAGGACTCGCCGTGGCGAGTCCTTGTTTGTCTTGGTTTGATTCTTTGTGTTTTGTCCYCGCTCCCGATTGCCCCGTCCTGGCTGGGCCGAGGAGCGCAGAGACAAGCGGATCAGGGCCGGCGTTGTCTGAGCCGAAGGCGAGTTTAGCCGGACCCCGCTTGGCTCGAGCACCGCAGGTTGCCCGTAGCG
>NZ_JBFUBU010000066.1:0-22347 GCF_056405595.1 Polaromonas sp. P1_G1 | reverse complement strand
TATTCCTTCCCCACCCCTTGTGGATGCGCCGAGGAGCGGAGGTCCAGACGGATCAGGGATCGCGTTGTTTGAGCGAAGCGAGTTTAGCGAGACCCCGTCTGGACCGAGCACCGCAGGTTGCCCGTAGCGCAGCGCAGGGACGCAGCAACCAGGGTCGCCTTTTCTTTTGCTTACTTTTCTTTTGGCGAAGCAAAAGAAAAGTGAGTAGCCGCCGGGCTACCCCCGGCCAGCTACCCTCAGCAGAGAGAACAGTAGCGCAAAGGCCGGAGCAAGACCCGGCCAGCGCCTCAGCAAAGGCCAATTGACAGAAAACACCACCGTACAGCACATTACACAGTGACATAACAACCACAACATAGCGCCTAAGGAGGGCTCCCATGAAACACCAAGGACTTGCAACGCTATGCGTTGCCGCAGCTATCAGCATCACGCTCGCGGCCTGCGGCAAGAAGGAGGTGGCGCCCCAGCCCGCTGCTGCTCCAGCTCCCGCGGCCGCCCCAGCCCCCGCGCCTGCAGCAAGCCCCGCATCCCCTGCGGCCGCGGCACCCGCGGCGCCCGCTGCCTCGGTACCTGCGGCGTCAACCGACCCGGACAACCCCACGCCTTTGCCGGCAAAAGAGATCAAAGGCGCCGGCATCAAGCAGAAGCTGACCTATTACTACGCGCTGAACGCGGGCGCCGGCACCGTCAAACTCACCGCGACCGCCAAGAACTCACCGAGCGGTGCGACCCAGGCCCTGGCATTTGGGCTGTATGACCTCAAGGCCAACAAGCTGTGCTCCGAATCACACGGCAACACCAATGCCGACAAGACCATCGTGATCAATTGCCAGGTCGAAAAAGCCCAGCCGCTGATCCTGCGGCTGGACCTCAGCGAAGAGACCATCGATTACGCGGTGGCGCTGGAAGGCCCGGTTGAGTTGCCGCCGCCCCAGGCTGCCGGCGCCGCCAAGCCTGTCGCGGGCGCGGGCTCCACCGACATCGACGAACCGACCCGCCTCAAGGGCAACCGCATCAAGGGTGAGGGAATCAAAAAAGCGGTGTCCTATTACTACGCCTTCAACGCCGGGCCGGGCGAGCTGGTCGTGACGGGCGACGGTAAAAACACCTCGGCCGCCGTGAGCAATGCCTTGACGCTGGGCTTGTACACCTTGCGCTCGGAACGGCTGTGCGAGCTGTCTTTGGGCAACACCACCCTGGACAAGCGCGGCGTGATGAGCTGCAAGGTCGACAAGCGCCAGCCGGTGATCCTGCGGCTGGACCTGTCGGCCGAGACGGTGGACTTTCGCGCCAAATTCGACGGCCCTCACGACTTCGATGAATTCACGCCGCCCAAGGTGGTGACCATCGCGTTGGATTCCGCGGTGCTGTTCGACACTGGCAAGGCTGTTCTCAAGCCGGAGGCGCGGCAGACGCTGCATGAGGCGGCCGATCGCGTGAAGAAGTTCGCGGATGCGGCGGTGATGGTGTCCGGCCATACCGACAACGTCGGCAATGAGGCCAGCAACCAGGCGCTGTCAGACAAACGGGCCGCCGCGGTGAAGGACTATTTTGTGTCGCAGGAAGGCGTGCCGGCGGCGGGCCTGGCGGTGAAGGGCTATGGCAAGTCGCAGCCCGTGGCCGACAACGCCACCGAAGAGGGGCGGGCCCGCAACCGGCGCGTGGACGTGGTGATCACGCCCAAAGGAAAGTAGGCAAATAAGACATTAACCATGCAGGCCCGGCTTCATGCCAATTTGCCGGGCGTGTTTTGCGGGGGCGGCGGGCGGGCGCGCAAGGGCAGCAGCAGCGCCGCCAGGTGCCGCTGGCGGCGCACAAGCTCCAGCAGGATCAGGGGCAGCACCACCCCGGCCGCAAGGCTTGCCGCGCCGACAAGCATCTCGTTGTGGCCGACACGGGACAGCATCAGGAAAATTCTTCCCTGGGAGACGTAATGGAACAGCAGGATGAACAGGCTGCCTGATCCTATGTAGCCCAGCGGCCGCCGGAACGCCGCATGCGGCTGCAGCAACGACGAGGCGCACAGGACAAGGTAAATGCCCAGCGCCGCCTGTGCCGTGGAGATCAGGGGGTTGCCGTAGGCCCTGAGGCCCAGGTCCATGGGCACGTCAAAAAAGCAGTGCAGCGCCGCGAACGCGACGGCCGATACCAGAAACCCGATGGCGCTGAAACGCAGGGCCGCCACCCGCTTTGCGAGCAGGAACCCGGACAGCATGAAGGCCGAACTGATGAAGGCCAGGTCCAGGCTCCACGGCAGTCCCGGCACACGGTCCAGGCCCATGAAGGACAGCTTCGTCGTCCCGGTTTGCCAGAACCTGTCGATGAAC
The DNA here is from genome assembly GCF_056405595.1 of Polaromonas sp. P1_G1. Lineage (NCBI taxonomy): Bacteria > Pseudomonadati > Pseudomonadota > Betaproteobacteria > Burkholderiales > Comamonadaceae > Polaromonas > Polaromonas sp. P1_G1. Next base: position 20,020 of record NZ_JBFUBU010000066.1, on the reverse strand, counting down.
ACGATGCCCGTTGCCAGCAGGCCGGCAGTGATCAGCCAGAGCCAGGCCGCGCGATTCTTGTCCAAGGCCAGGGTCGCGCGCAGGATGGCCAGGGACAGCAGCGACGCCACAAAAAGATCCGGCAAAAACCACAGCGGTGTCCACGCGATGGTGGGCGCGCTGGCATAAAGAACACCGGAAAAATAGACCAGCGGGGTTGTGGCGGGGAGCGGCATCAGGCGCGGGAGCAGCATCTCCGCCATGCCCAGCAGCACCAGGACGACGAAGTAGGGCTTGAGAATGGCATCGGCGCGGGACAGCGCAAACTTCCCCCACTGCACTGAGTCTTTCAGGAAAATGCCCGAGAGAAAAAAGAACAGGGGCAGATGAAAGGAATAAATCACCCGGAAGAGCTCGCCTCTTTCGTGCAGCACGATCGGGTTGTGCCCGAGCACGACCAGGATGATGCCAAGGCCTTTGGCGATGTCGATGGTGGCGTTGCGGCGGGTCATGCGTGTGATCGGGTCGTTGACGCGGCGCGGACAGCGGGCGCCCGGCTGCGGCAACGAGAGAGGGGAGAAATCCCTGGTCGCATTCATGGTAGCAAGGCTTCAGGATGAGCCTGTGTGAGTCTGTGACAAAGAGCACAGGATGTGCTTGGCGAAATCCCACTTCAAATTTCCATCTACGGACAATTTCCCGAAATCCCCGCCGGGAAATGGAATATGGTCCGGCATTCGGTGATTCCCGGAAGCCCTTCAAGCCCGATCCGCCGCAAGCCCGCCGCCCCTCAGAGGAGACCACCATGGCATTTGTGATCAAGCCCATTGCCCGGGACGTTTTTGATTCGTTCTGGACACCCGATGTGAAACGCGACATCCGCAAGTTCGCCCAGTCCCGGCATGACGCGTCCAGGGAGCTCCACCACCAGACCTGGGCGATTGATGAAGGCGTCAAGGCCTGCCTGCTGCCGGTTTCCCTGGCCGGCAAGCCGGATGCCGCCTGGTGCTATGCCTTTGTGATGAAAGGCGAGTTTGCCGTGGTGCGGCAGGAAAGCTATTGCGTCTATTCCTTCGTCGGCATATCGCCGGGCCTGAGGAACAAGCTCGACGCCGTGAAGCGCCTGATCGCGGAGGCGCTGCGGGTGGGCGGGGAGTTCCTGGACGGCAGGGCCGGCGACGACGGGCTGTTCGCCGTGCCGGATGCGCAGTTCACGCGCTCCTGAGGGAGCGGCCCGCCGGCCCCCATTTCTTTACACCAGCCGGCGTATCGATTGTTTCTTCCAGACCAGGCGGTAATACGCCGTCTGCAGGCACAGCATCGCGACAAAGGTGACGGGGTAGGCGATCCAGATGCCGTTGACGCCGATGCGGTGGCTCATGACCCAGGCCACGGGCACCTCGACCAGCGCGATGCAGAAAATCGAAATGCCCATGGGCACCCACACCGTGCCGCTGGCGCGCATGACGCCCGAGACCACGCCCTGCATGCCGAAGACCACGCTGCTCCACAGCATGATGTGCAGCAGGGTTTGCGACAGCTCGATCACGGGTTCGCTGGTGATGAAAAGCCCCATCAGGTGGCGCGAGAACAGGTAGCCCAGCACGACCAGCACGCCGGTCAGCGCCAGGTTCATCTGCAGGCCCGTGCGGGTGATGGCGCCCAGTCTGTCGGTGCGGCCCGCGCCTATGGCCTGTGCCCCGAGGATGGAGGCCGTGATGGCGATGGAAATGGCCGGAAACTGCACGTAGGCCGCCACCTGGTTCACCGCGCCGTAGGCCGCCGTGGCGTTGGAGCCGTAGCCGTTGACCAGCGAGAGCAGCGCGATCTCGGCGAGCGAGATGACGACCAGCTGCACGCCGGTGGGCACGCCGACCCTCAGCACGGTTTTCAGGATGGCGGGGTTCACGCGCAGGTGGCGCCTGAACTCGGCATCGGGCGCCAGCGGGCTGTTGATGGTGTGCAGGCGCCGGGCCAGCCAGCCGGTTGCGATGAGGAAGGACAGGATGGTGGCCACCGCGCTGCTGGCGACGCCCAGCTTCGGCAGGCCGCCCCAGCCCAGGATGAGCGCGGGCGTCACGACCAGGGCGCAGGCGGTTGAAATGCACAGTGTGTAGAGCGAGCTCACCGTGTCGCCCACGCCGCGCAGCATGGAGGTCGACAGCAGGAAAACGAACAGCCCCGGCATGGCGATCAGCATGATGCGGGCATAGAGTGTGGCATCGGCCAGGATGTCGGGCGGTGTTCCCAGGGCCTTGAGCAGCGGCGCGGTGAAGGCGCCGCCAAAGACGGCGATGGCCAGGCCGAAGCTCGCGCCCACCGCCAGCGTGGTGCCGGCCACGGCCTTGACTTTGCCGGTGTCGCGCGCGCCCCAGGCCTGGCCGATCAGCACCGAGGCGCCTGCGCCCAGCCCGATGGTGAAGGCAATGAAGAARAACATGATGGGGAAAAAGCTGGTGACAGCCGCCAGCGCCCCCACGCCGATCATCTGGCCGATGTAGATGTTGTTGATCGTGCCCGAGAGCGACTGCAGGATGTTGCTGAGCAGCATGGGGCCGAGAAAGGCCGCGAAGGTTTTCCACATCGGCACGCCGTCGCTCAGCGCTTTGGTGGCGGGCGGCGTCATTCGGCGCTCCAGCCGCCGGCGGCCAGTTTCGCCAGCTGCAGGCGCAGGTCTTCGGGCCAGGGCGCGACCAGGTTTTCAAACTTCGGCTTGTCCCCGGCGAACAGTGCGCGGCTGGCTTCTTCAAAGCCCGGCAGGTCGCCGGCCATCTCGCTCATGAAGCGGTAGGCGTTCTCGCGCGAGGCGCGCACGCTGACGCGGCCTTCGTTTGCCTTGCGCGATTCGTCGACCAGGCGGCGCAGGGTGACCGAGGCACCGCCGGGCTGGCTGCCCAGCCACTCCCAGTGGCGGGGAAGCAGTGTGACTTCACGCGCCACGACACCCAGCTTGGGCCGGCCGACCGGGCGCGCGGCCGAGGCTTCCGTTGCGGGGGCTTCCGCGGCGGCTGTGGGTGAGGGCGCGACCTCAGCCTCGGGCCGCAGGTCCAGGTCTATGCGTTCGCCGGTGGCGTCATTGAACACGCGGACCAGCGTGCCTTCGGTGGCGGACAGTTTGCGCAGCGCGCTGACGACCTGTGCGCGGTCACCGGCGGCGACTTGCCGGAAGCCTGCGAAGGCGACTAGGCGCGGAGAGGGTTCGGGAGAGGATAGGGATGGCATTGGATTAACTTTGGTAAGCGATGAAAGGAGGGTGTTTCATCCGGGTGAATTAATTCTATAACACCCGGGTATAAGAAAACTGGATTTGCTTTAAATCCGGGTGTAATTATTTGTATAGTCTGAATTCATCTAATTAACTTATTTAATATTCTTTTGAGTTTGAGCTTCAAGCTTCTACATTCGCTGTCTGTTCACAAAAAGGGCTGACGTGCTTCCACAAGAAGCGCGACGGCGACAAAGGCTTAGCGGGATTTCATGATCGAACTCAAAGGTATTTTTCAGACCTACAAGGGCTCCACGGGCCCGGTCGAAGCGCTCAGGGGCGTCGACCTTCACATCCAGCCGGGCGAGGTCTACGGCATCATCGGCCGCAGCGGCGCCGGCAAAAGCTCATTGGTGCGGGTCATCAACCTGCTGAACCGGCCTTCCGCCGGACAGGTGCTGGTCGGCGGCCGCGAACTGACGGCCCTTAACGGCGATGCTTTGCGCGTGGCGCGCCGCGACATCGGCATCGTCTTCCAGCACTTCAACCTGCTCTCATCCCGTACGGTCTACGGCAACGTGGCCTTGCCGCTCGAAATCGCCGGGTTGCCGGCCGCTGAGATCAAGTCTCGCGTCGAGCCGCTGCTGGACCTGGTCGGCCTCAGCGCCTTGGCCGACCGCTACCCGGCGCAGATCAGCGGCGGGCAAAAGCAGCGCGTGGGCATTGCGCGCGCGCTGGCGAACCGGCCCAAGGTGCTGCTGTCCGACGAGGCGACCTCGGCGCTGGACCCGGAGACCACACGCTCCATCCTGGGGCTGCTGCGCCAGATCAACAAGGAATTCGGCCTGACCATCGTGCTCATCACCCACCAGATGCAGGTCATCAAGCAGGTGGCCGACCGTGTGGCGGTGATAGACGCCGGCCGCATCGTCGAAAGCGGGCCGGTGATCGACGTCTTCACGCGCCCGCAACACGAAACCACACGCAGCCTGATCGCCGAGATCGTGCCGCAGGATCTGCCGGACAGCGTGCTGGCGCGCATACGCACCCTGATGAGCGCCGAGCATCCCGAAGAAGGCCAGCTGCTGCGCCTGGCCTTTGCCGGCGACGAGTCCGACCGGCCGCTGCTGTCGGACGTGATACGCCGCTTCGGCATCGACCTGTCCATCGTGCACGGCCAGGTCGATGAGATCCAGGGCAAGCCTTTCGGCTCGCTTGCGGTGTTCGCGCGCGGCGCGCGGGCGCAGCTCAATGCGGCGGTCGCGCACCTGCGCGGCGCCGGTGTGCATGTCGACGAAGTCGGCGGCGATTTGACCGGGAGGCTGGCCCATGTTCAGTAATTTTTCGCAAGCCCTGCTGGAGCTGTTTGTCAGCTCGCTCTGGGAAACCATCGTCATGGTCGGCATCTCGGGCCTGGTCGGCGCGCTGATCGGCATTCCGCTGGGCGTGTTTTTGCGGCTCACCGACGAGGGCGGCGTGCTGCGCAACGCCGGCGCCAACCGCGTAGTGGGCGGCCTCGTGAACGCCGTGCGTTCCACGCCTTTCATCATCCTGCTGGTGGCCATCATTCCGCTCACGCGTTTTCTGACGGGTTCATCCATTGGCACGGCGGCCGCCGTGGTGCCGCTCACGATCGCAGCCGCGCCCTTTGTCGCGCGGCTGGTGGAGGCTTCGCTGCGCGAGGTGGACCACGGGCTCATCGAGGCGGCCCAGGCCATGGGCGCGACCACGCGGCAAATCGTGCTCAAGGTGCTGCTGCCCGAGGCGCTGCCCGGCATCGTCGCGGGCCTGACCATCACCTTTGTGAGCCTGACGGGGTATTCAGCCATGGCCGGCGCGATTGGCGGCGGCGGGCTGGGCGACCTGGGCATCCGCTACGGCTACCAGCGTTTTTTGCCGGAAGTCATGCTGGCCGTGGTGCTGGTGCTGATCCTGTTTGTGCAGGCGGTGCAAAGCCTGGGCGACTGGGCTGTGCGCAGGTTGAGCCACAAATGAGCGGGGCCTTCATCTCCTATCAACAGCGATGTTGACTCCCTGAGTTTCTCCCTCCCCCACTGGGGGAGGGCAGGGGTGGGGGCCGGTCGGCGGTCGAAAGGATGCCTGGCTTGCAAAGGCCGCCGGCCCTCACCCCAACCCTCTCCCAGGGGGAGAGGGAGCAAGATTTTTTATTCATCCAAAAAGGAAACACCATGAACAAACGCACCCTCATCCAGTCCGCCATCGCACTCGCGCTGGCCGCATCCTTGCCCGCCGCCGTGCTCGCGCAGGACAAGCCGCTGAAAATCGGCGTCACCGCCGGCCCGCACGCGCAGATTTTTGAGCAGGTCAAAAAGATCGCCGAAAAAGACGGCCTCAAAATCCAGGTTGTCGAGTTCAGCGACTACATCCAGCCCAACGCGGCGCTCGCCGCCGGCGACCTGGACGCCAACAGCTACCAGCACAAGCCCTTCCTGGACCAGCAGGTCAAGGACCGCGGCTACAAGATCGTCAATGTGGGCTATACCGTCAACTTCCCGATCGGCCTGTACTCCAAAAAGGTCAAGAGCCTGGCCGAGCTGAAGGAAGGCGCGCGCTTCGGCATCCCGAACGACCCGACCAACGGCGGCCGCGTGCTGCTGGTGCTGCAGGACAAGGGCCTGATCAAGCTCAAGCCCGAAGCCGGCCTCAAGGCCACGCCGCTGGACGTGATCGAGAACCCCAAGAAGCTCAAGTTCGTTGAGCTTGACGCCGCGCAGCTGCCGCGTTCGCTCGACGACCTGGACGCCTCGGCCGTCAACACCAACTATGCGCTGTCGGCCGGCCTGAACCCCAAGGACGCGATCGCGCAGGAAGCCGCCAAGTCGCCTTACGTCAACCTGCTGGCCGTGCGTGAGCAGGACAAAGACAAGCCCTGGGTCGCCAAGCTCGTGAAGGCCTACCACTCGGAAGAGATCCGCAAGTTCGTGCAGGCCGAGTTCAAGGGCGCGGTGCTGGCCGGCTTCTAAACCGCGGCACCAAACCACGTCACTAGCGCATGTCCCACCTGCTGACGCTTCCCGACGCCGGCGCCCTGTCCATACGCGCCAAGGCGCTGGTGTTCGAGGATCCGGGCTCGGTGGCCTTGCTCGAGCGCGTGGAGCAGGTCGCGCCCACAGACGCGACCGTGCTGGTGATCGGCGAGACCGGCACTGGCAAGGAATTGCTGGCGCGCCGCGTGCACCAGGGCAGCGGGCGGCGCGGGCCCTTCCTGGCCGTGAACTGCGGCGCCTTCAGCGAAGCGCTGATCGATGCCGAATTGTTCGGCCATGAGAGTGGCGCCTTCACCGGCGCATCGCAGGCGCGCGCGGGCTGGTTTGAATCGGCCAACGGCGGCACGCTGTTTCTCGACGAGATCGGCGACCTGCCGCTGGCCCTGCAGGTCAAGCTCCTGCGTGTGCTGCAGGAACGCCAGGTGGTGCGCCTGGGCTCGCGCAAGCCCATCGCGCTGGATGTGCGCCTGATCGCGGCCACCAACGTCGACCTGCGCAACGCGGTGGCCGCCGGCCACTTTCGCGCCGACCTGTATTACCGCATCAGCGTGGCCACGCTGGAGCTGCGGCCCCTGTATGAACGCCCCGGCGACATCCTGCCGCTGGCGCGCCATTTCCTGGCCAACTATTCAGCGCGCCTGGGCATCACCGGCGCCAGCCTGGCACCCGACGCCGAGCAGGCCTTGCTCGCGCATGACTGGCCGGGCAATATCCGCGAGCTGGAAAACGTCGTGCATTACGCCCTGATCGTCGCGCCCAGTAGCAGGCTGACGGCGCTTGACTTGCAGGTGAACCAGCGTTCGGTCGCGGGCGCTTCGCGTAGCGGCAGAGCGCCGCCGGTCGCGCCGGCCGTGGAGGCGGTGTCAGCTGTGGATGCGGCAGCGGCTCCGGCCCCCGAAACCGATCTACTGCGCGAGGTCCTGCTGCAGCGCCTGCATGCGGCCCAGCCCGCCCTGTTCAACCAGGTCGAGGAAACCCTGGTCAAAACCGCCTATGAATTTTGCGGCAGCAACCAGGTCCATACCGCGCGCCGGCTGGGTCTGTCGCGCAATGCGCTGAGAACGCTGCTCAAACGGCACGGCCTGCTCGATGCCGGCCATGAGCTTCCCGAGCCGGTCGAACCGGCGGACGCCGACTGACCCATTGCACGGCGGCGGCCCATGCTGCTGCTCAAGCTGCTGCATTCTGCACAAGGCAACGGGCGCAGTGCTGGCATCCATCACAGCGCTGTTTGTTTTCCAGCAGCCGGGACGTCTAATCCCCTCCCTACAGGCCGATTTCTTTGGCATACCTTCTGCAATAGCCGAGTGACACCGTTCATTCACTCGTTCTATTTTTCAAGGCCTTCATGTCTCAGAACACCACAAGCACAACAACCACCTTTAGCGACTCCAGTGGCGCGCCGCAGAACGTCCAACGGCGCGACTTTCTTGGCCAGGCTGGCGCAAGCCTCGCCGGCCTGGCTACCGGAGTAGCGGCGCCGGCCCTGCTGCTCACCGCGCTGCCCGCGGCGGCGCAGGGCAGCGCCACGGCGGCCGACGCCTATGACGAACAATTTCGACAGCGCGCATCAGCCTTGCGTACCGGCCTGGCCAAGGCCAACGCCGAGGCACCCATCCCGCCGCATCCCACCAATGGCGATGAAGACCGCTACCCGAACAGGATAGGGTCGGACAGCCGCGCCTTGCCGCACAACGCGCGCGGCGAGGTGGACCCGGCCGCATGGAAACTGGCCACTGCGGCATTCGCCTCGCGCGACCCGGCCGATTTCGAGAAGATCCCGCTGGGCGGCACGCGCAAGCTGCTCAACCCGGTGGGCACGTTGGCCGTCAGCCTCGACGGGCTGAACGCCGGGCAATTCAGCTTGCCGCCGGCGCCGGCGCTGGCCAGCGCGGCCCGTGCCAGTGAAGCCATCGAGCTGTACTGGAAATCGTTGTTGCGCGACGTACCCCTCAGCGAATATCGCGACGGCACCACACACAAGGACGTGCTGCAAGCCGCCGAAGAGCTCAGCCGCGCGCCGGATTTTTATGGGCCCAAGGTCAACGGCCGCGTGACGCCGCAGACGCTGTTTCGCGGCGCGGCGTTTTACGTCGATGCGAAAGACCGCAGCGGCCGCACGGGCCGTTGGGTCACGCCGCCGGGCGTGGTGGACGGCCCGGTGATTTCGCAGTTCCTGTACCGCGACGTGCCTTTCGGGCCGCAGAGCCTGTCTGCCCGCATTCGCACCTACACGCCGGCCAGCGAGTTTTTGACGGCCTATGACGAGTGGCTGCATGTGCAAAACGGCAATGCGCCGCGCGGGCGAATCATCCAGGACCCGACCCTGCGCTACATCGCCACCGGGCGCGACCTGGCCACCTATGCGCATGCGGCAGCCGCCTTCAGCGTCATCGGCAACCAACTGCTCAGTACGCCGGCGTCCGCCGTCGATCCCGGCTACGGCGGGCTGTACCCGGGGGCGCAGATTCCGTTGGCGACCAACAATCCCTACCTCACGTCGAAGACGCAGGGCGGCGCCTCCGGCACTTTCGGCGCGGCTTACTTCCAGTCGATTCTTTCGCTGGCCGCCTCGCTGGGGATCCGCATCAATTACTACCAGAAGTGGTATGCCCAGCGTGTGCTGCGGCCCGAGGCCTTTGGCGGCCTGGTGCATCACCGGCTGGCCAATGGCGTTGGCGACTACCCGATCCACGCGGCACTGCTGGGTTCCCAGGCGCTGGAGCGCAGCCGTGCGAAGAACGGCAGCTTCCTGCTTTCGCAGGTGTATCCCGAAGGCGCGCCCATCCATTCCTCTTACCCGGGCGGCGCGGCCATCATAGGCGCGGTCACGGCCACCTTGCTCAAGGCGTTTTACGATGAATCGCGGCCGTTTCCCAACCCGGTGCAGCCCGACCCGGCCGACCCGACCCGGCTGGTCCCTTACGAGGGCCCGCCGCTGACCATTGGCGGTGAGCTCAACAAGCTGGCGCTGAACTACGGCTCYGGGCGATCCTGGGCCGGCATCCACTGGCGTTCCGATGCGGCGGCCTCTTATGCCCAGGGCGAGGCCCTCGTCATCAGCCTGCTGCGCGAACAGAAGGCGAGTTTTCGCGAGCCCTTCGAAGGGTTTTCTTTCACGCGTTTTGACGGTACACGTGCCACGGTCTGAGCACCTGGCCTCTGAAATTTCCCCTCTTATTCCCCACCCCAGAAAGGCATCCCATGACCCAACTCCATTCCTCCCCATCCATCCTTGACATCACGCCGGTTGCCGGCCGCATAGGCGCGGAAGTGCGCGGCCTGCGGCTGTCGGCCGAGATTTCCGGCGACACCGTGGTGGCGCTCAACCAGGCGTTGCTCAAGCACAAGGTGCTCTTCCTGCGCGGCCAGCAGCACCTGGACGATGCCGCGCAGGAGGCCTTTGCCCAGCGGCTCGGCGACCCGGTGCCGCACCCGACGGTGCCGTCGCGCCAGGGAAGCGGCTACATCCTGGAACTCGATTCGGCCCACGGCGGCCGCGCCAACTCCTGGCACACCGACGTGACCTTCGCGGTCGCGCCGCCGAAGATCTCGGTGCTGCGCGGCGTGGTGATTCCGCCCTGGGGCGGCGACACCGTCTGGGCCAATACCGCCGCGGCCTACCAGGGCTTGCCACCCGCCTTGCGCGAGCTGGCCGACAAGCTGTGGGCCGTGCACGGCAACGATTACGACTACGCCGCGCAGCGCACGGAGAAGGACATCTCGGACGAGGGAGCCAGGCACTACCGCGAGGTGTTCACGCGCACCCTGCATGAGGCCGAGCACCCCGTCGTGCGCGTGCACCCGGAAACGCGCGAGCGGGCGCTGGTGCTGGGGCATTTCGTGAAGAAGCTGGTGGGTTACTCCAGTACCGACTCGCAGCACCTGCTGTCGGTGCTGCAGGAGCACATCATCCGCCTGGAGAACACGGTGCGCTGGCGCTGGACGCAGGGCGACGTCGTGATCTGGGACAACCGCGCCACCCAGCACTACGCCATCAACGACTACGGCGACCAGCACCGTGTGGTACGCCGCGTGACCTTGGCGGGCGACGTGCCGGTCAGCGTGGACGGCCGGCGCTCGACGGTGCACGCCAAGGCGGGGCAACCCGGCAATGCCGGCAAGAACGCCGCGGCGCCGGTGGCCGTTGCGGCTTGAACTTTGCCTGAAGCAGGGTTAAAAAAAAGGCCTGCGGCATAAAACCGCAGGCCTTGAAAATCCCACCCAGGGGACACGATGTCTACGGGCTAGGCGACCTTGCGCGCCTTGACGGTGAACTGGTTGGCCGGCCGGTCCAGGCCCAGGTTCTCGCGCAGGGTGCTGCCTTCGTATTCGGTGCGGAAGAGGCCGCGCCGCTGCAGCTCGGGAATCACCAGTTCGACGAAATCATTGAGTGATTCAGGCAGCACCGGCGGCATCACGTTGAAGCCGTCGGCCGCGCCGTTTTCAAACCACTCCTGCATCCTGTCGGCAATGGTCTGCGGCGTGCCCACCACCACCCAGTGGCCGCGCGCGCCGGCCAGGTATTCATACAGCTGGCGCACGGTGAGCTTGTCGCGCCGGGCCAGCTCYAGCACCACGTGGGCGCGGCTGTTCTGTCCCGGCGGCGGTTCGGGGATGTAAGGTGGCGGTGCGTCCAGGTCCCACTTCGACAGATCTTCGCCCGGCCAGAAGGTGTGCAACGTGTTCAGGCCGACGGCCGGGTGGATCAGCTTTTGCAGCTCGGCCCACTTGGCGTCGGCTTCTTCCTGCGTGCGGCCGACCACCGGGGAGATGCCCGGCAGCACCAGCAACTGCTCGGGCCGGCGGCCGTATTTGGCCAGTCGGCCCTTCACGTCGCGGTAGAAGGCCTGGGCTTCGGCCAGGCTGGTCCAGGCGGTGAAGATGGCTTCGGCCGAGGCGGCGGCCAGCTCCCTTCCGGGCTCGGAAGACCCGGCCTGCACGATCACGGGGTAGCCCTGCGGCGGGCGCTCCAGGTTCAGCGGGCCGCTGACCTTGAAGTACTTGCCCGAATGGTTGATCGCATGCACCTTGGCCGGGTCGAAGTACTTGCCCGACACCGGGTCGCGAAAGAAGGCGTCGTCTTCAAAACTGTCCCATAGGCCTTTGACGACGTCGATGAACTCATGCGCCTGCTCATAGCGCACGGCGGGCTCGGGGTGCTTGTCCAGGCCGAAATTGCCGTATACGTTGTCGGCGCCCGTGGTCACCACGTTCCAGGCGGCGCGGCCCTTGCTGAGGTGGTCCAGTGAAGAGAACTTGCGCGCCAGCAGGAAGGGGTCTTCATAGGTGGTGGACGCCGTCGCCACAAAGCCGACGTGTTTCGTGACGGCCGACAAGGCCGCCCACAAGGTCACCGGCTCGAAGTAGGACACCCGGCCCTGGCGGCTGAAGGCCTCGTCGTCGCCGTGAAAGGCCATGCCCGGGCTGTCGGCCACAAAGACCTGGTCGAAGAGGCCGCGCTCGGCGATTTTCGCCACCTCGATGTAGTGGTCGATGTTGACGCCCGAGTCCACCTGCGAGCCGGGATGCCGCCAGGCGGCGATGTGATGGCCGGTGGCCATGATGAAAGCGCCCAGGCGCAGTTTTCGTTGAGTCATGAATTGTCTTTCTGTGGGTAGGCGGGTCAGCTACGGGCTGGTGCGGGTTTCCATGCCGTGAAGTGGCTCTCGAGCTTTTCCAGCACGAAGTTCAGGGTCACGCCGATGGCGGTGATGGCGATGATCCCGAAGTACATGTCGGCGATCAGGAAGCTGAACTGGGCGTAGATGATCAGGTAGCCGAGCCCGGCCTTGGCGCCCACCATCTCGGCCGCGATCAGCACCAGCATGGCGGAAGCTGCGGCAAGGCGTATGCCCACGAAGATGGTCGGGACCGATGCCGGCAGGATCACCTTCAGGAACAGCTGGCGTGAGGACGCGCCCATGGTGCGCGCCGATTTCACCAGCAGCGGGTCGACCTGGCGCACCGCCGAGATGGTGTTGAGCAGCAGCGGCCAGGCGCAGGCGTAGACCACGATGGACAGCTTGGACACCTCGCCGATGCCCAGCAGCAGCAGGAACACCGGCAGCAAGGCCAGCGGCGCGGTGTTGCGCAGCAGCTCGATCAACGGGTTCAGGGCGTTGCCCAGGCGTTGGTACCAGCCGATGGCCAGCCCGAGCGGGATGGCGAAGACGATGGCCAGCAGCAGGCCGCCCAGCGAGCGCGCCAAGCTGATGGAGGTGTGTTCCCACAGCTGGCCGTTCAGCGCCAGCGCCCAGCCGGCGGCCAGCACCTCGCTGAGCGGCGGCAAAAAGGTCGGGTCGGTCAGGCCGAGGCGGGGTGCCAGCTCCCACAGAAGGGCCAGCGCCACGATCAGGCCGGAGCGCCAGGTGGCATTGGCGAGCTGGCGGTATAGCCGCAGCCACACCGGCGGCGTTTGTGTTTGTGCCTGCTGCGTTTGTCGCTCCGCATGCGTGGAAGGTGCGGGAAGGCTTCCCGCGTTCAGGGCAATATCAGACATGGGCGATCTCTTTCTTTTGGGCTTGTGAGGCAATGCGCGCGCGGCGCTCCTGGCGTGCAGAGGCGACCTCGTCATGCAACTGCGACCAGATCTCGTGGCGCAGTTCACCGAAGAACGGCAGCGAGCGCACGTCGTCGGTGCCGGCGCGCAGGGATTCGGGGATGTCCACGATGCGTTTGATGCGGCCGGGGCGCGTTGTCATGATGGCCACGCGCTGGCCCAGCACCACKGCTTCGTCGATGCCGTGGGTGATGAACACAATGGTCTTGCCGGTGCGCTGCCAGATCTCCACGAGTTCTTCCTGCAGCGTTTCACGCGTCTGCGCGTCGAGCGCGGCAAATGGCTCGTCCATCAGCAGCACCTGCGGCTCGTAAGCCAGGCTGCGCGCGATGGCCACGCGCTGCTTCATGCCGCCCGAGAGCTCATGCGGAAAGCGGTTGGCGAAGTCGGTCAGGCCCACCAGCGCCAGGTAGTGCGCGGCCTTCTCGCGCCGGGCGCGCTTGCCCAGGCCCGCGACTTCCAGCCCGAAGGCCACGTTGTCCAGGGCCGTGAGCCARGGGAAGAGGGCGTACTGCTGGAACACCACGCCTCGGTCGCGCGCCGGGCCGGTCACGGGCCGGCCGTCGATCAGCACGCGGCCGCTGGTGGGCAGCGCCAGGCCGGCCAGCAGGTCCAGCAGCGTGGACTTGCCGCAGCCGCTGGGCCCCACCAGCACCAGGAACTCGCCCGGCTTCACGTCCAGCGTGACCTCGTGCACCGCGACAAAGCGCTTTGCGGCGGCGCCGTCGTCCGCGCGCACGGTGAACTCCTTGCTGACGTTCTCAAAACGGATCTTGGTGGCGCTCATTTGGCGGACGCCAGCTTGTCGGCGTTGGTGAAGTAGGGGTTGAAGGCGTTGGTGTAGAGGTCCGCGGGCTTGACCTGGCCGGGCTTGAGCAGCCCGTCTTTCACCAGCCAGTTGATCCAGATCTGCAGCTCGGCATCTTTGATCACGCCGCCGGTTCCGGCCACGCCGGTGCTCTTCCAGTACTGGATGCTGTCAGCGCTTTCGGCGCGCTTGCGGGCTTCGATGATTTTCACGAAGCGCGCCCGCACGTCGGCGGCCGGCGTGTTGCGCGCCCACTCGATGGAGCGCGCCAGCGCCGACACCAGGTGGCGGCTGGTGTTGGGGTTCTGCGCAATGAACTTGTCGTGCAGCACGATGCTGCCCGCCGTGAAGTTGCCGTACAGGGCGCGGTCGGTGAACAGCGGGCGTATGCCGCCGCGCTCCAGCGCCTTGTCGCGCAGGACACCGCCCAGCGTGGTGACTTCCACATGGCCCTGGCGCAGCGCCTGCTCGCCGGTGACCGGCGGCGTCACCACCAGCGTGACCTGCTTGGCCTCTGCGTCGGTGAGCTTGGCGCGGTCCAGGTATTCGCGCACCATGAACTCGTGGTGCGCGCCCAGCGTGTTGACCGCGATCTTCTTGCCGATCAGGTCGCGAGCGGACTTGATCGGGCTGTCTTCCTTGACGTAGTAGCCAGTCCAGGTGTTTTCGTCCACACCGTAGTAACCCAGCACCGCCTTGATCGGCGCTTTCTTGGCCAACAGCTTGACGACCGCACCGTTGAAGGCGCCGCCCAGGTCGACGTCGCCGGTGACCACGCTCTGGATGTCCTGCGGGCCGCTGATGGTGTTGCCCACCCACTTGGCTTTGAGCGGCGCGAGGTAGCCGAGGTCTTCGGCCAGCTCTATCCAGGTGACCTGGCCGACCCAGCCCTGGTAGCGAATTTCGGTTTTCTCCAGCGGTGGTGCGGCATGGGCCAGGGTGGCGAGCAGGCCGAAGGACAAAGCGGCAAGGCCGAGTAAGCGGTTGATATTCATGGCGTGAGGAGTGAGTGGTTGACGCACTCAACATCGCAGCATCCATGCCAGTGATTTGGAGTGTTTTTCGGTGGTTTTGGCGGGTTTGAATGGTCTGGCTGTTGGGCCTTCAACAGTTACCTGGTGATCGGCTGACAGTACCTGCCCGGTTCGGTGCAGACGGAATTTCAAGAACGATTTCGGTTTTAGGATGCTCGGTTTTGTTCTTTGGCCGGTGAGGCCTCCGCTGAGGCCTGGGTCGCCTTTTTATCCGCGGCCAGCGAGCCGTGGTCGTGCGCATACACCCAGGTGAATTCGGCCCCCAGCAAAAAGATCTGCGCCGAGTAATACACCCACAGCAGCAACACCACCAGCGAGCCGGCTGCGGCGAAGGAGGAGGTCACGCTGCTCTTGCCGATGTACAGGCCGATCAGCGCCTTGCCGATTTCAAACAGCACGGCCGTCACAACGGCGCCCACCCAGACGTCGCGCCAACTGACGATGGCTTGCGGCATGAGCTTGAAGATCATGGCGAACAGCAGGACGGCCACACCCAGGGACACGACGCTGTTGAGGAGTTGCAGCAGCGCCTGTGCGCCGGGGAAGAGCCCCGTCATCCAGCCGCCGAGCGCGGCCAGGCCCGCGCTGATGACCAGCGACACCGCCAGCAGGAAGCCCAGGCCGAGGATGAAACCAAGCGACAGCAGGCGCGCGCGCAGGGTGCGCCAGATGCCTTTGGTTTTCTGCGCAGGCGGCACGTCCCAGACGCGGTCCAGCGCGCTTTGCAGTTCGGCGAACACGGTGGTCGCGCCGACCACCAGCACCACGAGGCTGACGGCCGTGGCCAGCAGGCCCTTGGCCGGTTTGTCGGCGCTTTCGATCAGCGCCTGTATGCCCAGCGCGCCGTCGCGGCCTATCAGGCCGGAGAGCTGGCCCACGATCTCGCCTTGCACCGCTTCGCGGCCCCAGACAAAACCGGCCACGGCAATCACGATCAGCAGCAGCGGCGCGATGGAAAACACCGTGTAGTAGGAAATCGCCGCGCCCATGCTGGGGGCGTAGTCGTCCAGCCAGGCCGTGACAGACTTTTTCCCCAACTCGTAAAAATGTTTGAGCTGCACCTTGCCGCCTTGCCTTGCTGCCGGATGGGTGGCTTTCTCGCGGCCGCAAGTCCTTTCGCCATGAGTATTGCCAAGGCCCGGCCGCGGCGCCGTCGGCCCGCAGTCCGGGCGGCTGTAGGCGAGGGGCGATTTTGGGCCTATGTCCGACGCCCCCACAAGGTGTTTCACCTGCACGCGAGCCTGGACAGGCGCTGCTTCGCATAATGGTCCGGCGCAAACCGATTCCCCATCGCGGCCCCGCGATGGTCCCTTCACTTTTTAATGGAGAAGCCCATGGCCCAATAC
Organism: Polaromonas sp. P1_G1; assembly: GCF_056405595.1. Classification (NCBI taxonomy): domain Bacteria; kingdom Pseudomonadati; phylum Pseudomonadota; class Betaproteobacteria; order Burkholderiales; family Comamonadaceae; genus Polaromonas; species Polaromonas sp. P1_G1. The sequence continues at coordinate 4,078 of NZ_JBFUBU010000066.1, read as the reverse complement.
AAGATCGCCGTCGTCGTCGGCAGCATTCGCAAGGATTCGTTCAACAAAAAGCTCGCGAGGGCGCTGGAGAAATTATTCCCCGCGGACTTCAGCTTCACCCACGTGCGCATCGACGACCTGCCTCCCTACAATCAGGACGATGACGGCAATCCGGCGGCCGAGGTTACCCGGCTCAAGGGCGAGATCAAGGCCGCGCAAGGCCTGCTGTTCGTCACGCCCGAGTACAACCGCTCGATTCCCGGCGTGCTGAAGAACGCGATCGACCATGCCTCCCGGCCTTACGGCCAAAGCGCCTGGGATGGCAAGCCGGCCGGCGTGATAGGCGCGTCGGTCGGCGCCATCGGCACTGCGCTGTCGCAGCAGCACCTGCGCAACATCCTGGCCTACCTGAATGTGCCGACGCTGGGCCAGCCTGAAGCCTTCATCCACAACAAGGAGGGGCTTTATGAGGCTGATGGCAGCCTTGGTGAGGGGAGTCGGAAGTTTTTGCAAAGCTGGGTGGATGCATACGTGGCTTGGGTTAAGAAGCACGCCTGAGGGTGTGATCCAAAGCCGGTTCTTGCTCCGGCGGTCGCTCCCGCTGCTGAGGGTTGCTGGCCGGGGTTGCCCGGCGGCAAGTAACTTTCTTTTGCTTCGCCAAAAGAAAGTCACCAAAGAAAAGGCGACCCGCAGTCTGGGTCCCTACGCTTCGCTRCGGGCAACCTGCGGTGCTCGACTACGGCGGGGTCTCGCGCAAACTCGCCTTCGGCTCAAACAAGCGCGATCCCTGATCCGCCTACGTCTGCGCTCCTCGGCCCAGCCAGGACGGGGCAGTCGGGAGCGGGGACCGAATGCCATACCAAACCTTATTGCTCCCTCTCCCTCTGGGAGAGGGTTGGGGTGAGGGCTCGCGGCCTTGGCGTCGGTAACGGCAGGTCGACCACGAGTCGTTAAAACGGCGTGTCGCCTTCAATCGTGGTGCGGTAGAGCTTGCGGCGCAGGTGGTCGGGCGTGCCTGCTGCGAGGTGGGTGACGGACCGGTTGTCCCAGAAGACCATGTCGTGCGGCTGCCATTGGTGGCGGTAGATGAGTTCAGCGCGTGAGGTGTGCTCGAACAGTTCGCTCAGCAGCGCGCTGCTTTCATCCTCGGGTATGTCGAGGATGCGGGTGGTGAAATGTTCGCTGACGAACAGCGCCTTGCGGCCGTTCTCGGGGTGGGTGCGGACCACGGGGTGGACCACCGGCTTGACCTCTTCAACCTGTTCCTGCGTGAGCTTGGGGCGCCAGGGGTTGCGGCTGCGCAGTTCTTCGTATTTGGCGAGGTAAGTGTGTTCGGCGCGCAGGCCCTCAACGGCGGTCTTGAGGGCGGCGGGCAGGGTGTCCCAGGCGGTGTGCTGGTTGGCGAACAGGGTGTCGCCGCCTTCGGCAGGCAGTTCCTGCGCATGCAGCAGCGAGCCCAGGCTGGGTTTGTCTTTGTACGAAAGGTCGGAGTGCCAGAAATGGCCGGCGTCGCCCAGGCCTATGGGCTCACCGTTTTCCTTGATGTTGGAGACGATCAGGATTTCCGCGTGGTTTTGCAGCTGGAAGTTTTTGAGCACGTGGATCTGCAGCGGGCCGAAGCGGCGGCTGAAATCGACGTGCTGCTGCGGGGTGATGCGCTGGTCGCGGAACACCAGTACGTGGTAGTCCAGGTGGGCGCGGTGGATGCGGCTGAAATCGGCGGCGCTGAGCGGTTTCGAGAGGTCCAGGCCCAGCACTTCGGCGCCCAGCGGGGCATCAAACGGCCGGATCTCGATGGAGAAGGGGGTGTGCTGTGTTGTTGCGGCCGCATCTACGCGGTCGTCCGGAGCCAAAGTCGCTGTCATCTTCACCTTTCTTGTTCATGCCTGTGCCCGTGAGCGGGGACAAGCGCTGAGTGTAGGGACACGCCGACCCAAAGTGAACTACTTGTTCGTCATTAAATAATTACCGGGGCGGCTGTGGCGCACGCATTTCGGGAGCGCCATAAAAAAGCCCGCACATGCGGGCTTTGTTTGGTGCGCGATGCACCAGGCTCAGGCGGCCAGCGCGGCTTTTCCCTGGTTTGCTGCGGGCGCTTGCGTGTGCGTCACGATTTCAATCTGGGCTGCGGACAGCGCGGCGGCCTTGGCGGCTTCGCCCATGGCCAGGCCTTCGGCGCGCACAAAACGCACGTCGGTGATGCCGAAGAAACCGAACACCACTTTCAGGTAGCTCTCCTGGTGTTCCAGGGCCGTCATGGCTTCGCTGGTCGAATACACACCGCCGCGGGCCGAGGCCACGATCACGGTCTTGCCGCCGGCCAGGCCCACGGGGCCTTTTTCGGTGTACTTGAAGGTGCGGCCGACTTGCGCGATGCGGTCGATCCAGGCCTTGAGCTGGCTGGGAATCGCGAAGTTGTACAGCGGTGCACCCACCACGATCACGTCGGCCGCCAGGAACTGGCTCACCAGCGCTTCGGACACGGCGTTTTCGCGCTTCTGCACGTCGCTAAAGGCGGTGTCGGCAGGCATGCGGAAACCCAGCGATTCGGCCGAGAGGTGGGGCGGCGTGTCGGCGGCCAGGTCTAGGTAGCTGACTTCGGTGCTGGGGTGGCCGGCGCGCCAGGAGGCCACGATTTGCGCGGTGAGCTGGCGGGAAACCGAGTTGCCGCCCAGGATGCTGGAGTCGATGTGGAGAAGCTTGCTCATGATGGGATTCCTTGATGAAAGAGTTGTTGAATCAGGTTTTCAGGCCGTATTCACCTTGAATCGCAGCCATGGATAGATTGTGCGGATGAGTCGATTGATTGATAAGTCGGTAAAATTGCGATAGATTGTTCTATTTACAGGACAATGATTCACCATCAAGGACAACCCAGCCAATTCAGGCAGGTATCCACGGAAGGACGGCTCCCCATGCAAGACCTCAACGACATGCTGTATTTCGCCGAAGTGGTGGAGCGCGGTGGCTTTGCCGCGGCCGGCCGCGCGCTGGGCTTGCCCAAATCACGGCTGTCGCGCCGTGTGGCCGAGCTGGAGTCGCGGCTGGGCGTGCGGCTTTTGCAGCGCACCACGCGCAAGCTGTCGCTCACGGAAGTTGGCGAAATTTATTTGCGCCACTGCAGCACCATGCGTGACGAGGCGCTGGCCGCCTCCGAAGCCGTGGCGCAAATGCAGGTCGAGCCGCGCGGCACCCTGCGCATCACCTGCCCGGTGACGCTGGCGCAGGGCTCGGTGGGCTACCTGGTGCCGCGCTATATGGAGCTGTACCCGCAGGTACGCGTCGACATGCGCGTGACCAACCGCGTCATTGACCTGGTGGAGGAGGGCATAGACATCGCGCTGCGCGTGCGCCCAACACTGGAAGACAGCGGCAGCCTGGTGATCAAGAACCTGGGCTCAGGCGGCGGCCACCTGCTGGCCAGCCCGGCCCTGCTGCAGCGCCAGGGACGGCCCGAGAAACCCGAAGATCTGCTCAAGCTCGACACAGTGTCCATGTCCTGGGCCGACGGGCGCTCGTCCTGGCGGCTGCTGGGCCCCGGCGGCAAGGAGTTCGTGCTGCATCACCAGCCGCGCTACGTCGCTGACGACCTGCAGACCTTGAAGCTCGCGGTGCTGGCCGGCACCGGCATGACTTTTTTACCCGACTCCATGAGCGCGGCTGAGCGGCAGGCCCAGTTGCTGGTGCCCGTGCTGCCGGACTGGGCGCTTCCCGCCGGCGTGGCGCATGCGGTATTTACTTCACGGCGTGGGCAGGTGCCGGCGGTTAGGAGTTTTCTGGATTTTTTGGGGGAGAGGATGAGAGGGGATTCTCTGGTTTGAGGTTTTGGCCTCAAAGGCCATTTGTGTCTGTCTGTTCTTGTTCCGACGGGGTGCTCTTCTCTTGGTTCTGCTGGCCGGGGTTGCCCGGCAGCAAGTAACTTTCTTTTGCTTCGCCAAAAGAAAGTCACCAAAGAAAAGGCGACCCGCAGTCTGGGTCCCTGCGCTTCGCTACGGGCAACCTGCGGTGCTCGACTACGGCGGGGTCTCGCGCAAACTCGCTTCGCTCAGACAAGCGCGATCCCTGATCCGCCTACGTCTGCGCTCCTCGGCCCAGCCAG
>NZ_JBFUBU010000065.1:0-40085 GCF_056405595.1 Polaromonas sp. P1_G1 | reverse complement strand
AATACTGAAAACCACAAGGACTCGCCTTGGCGAGTCCTTGTTTGTATTTGTCTTCTTGGTTTCTTGGTATTTCTGTCTTTGTCCCCGCTCCCGCTTGCCCCGTCCTGGCTGGGCCGAGGAGCGCAGACGTAGGCGGATCAGGGATCGCGTTGTTTGAGCCGAAGGCGAGTTTAGCGAGACCCCGTCTGGACCGAGCACCGCAGGTTGCCCGTAGCGAAGCGGAGGGACGCAGCAACCAGGGTCGCCTTTTCTTTTGCTTACTTTTMTTTTGGCGAAGCAAAAGAAAAGTGAGTAGCCGCCGGGCTACCCCCGGCCAGCAAGATCAAGAGAGGGGCGCGCCGCCGGAGCAAGAACCGAACTCAAGCCGCAGCTTGTTCCGCAGCATGCTCCGCATAAGCCCTCCCAAACCGATTCCCCAAAAAATCCCCCAACGCAATCTCCTCCTGGCGGATGAACCCCCGCGCCGGCAACCGCCCAGTCGCCAGCAAATCCAGCACCGCACAGATACCAGAAGCCGTGGTGACCTGGATCGCGCTGCGCAGCACGCCATCGACCACCTGGCTGTAAACCTTGTGGGCATAGGTCTCCTGCATGAGCCGGCCTTCGCGCTGGCCGCTGACGGTGACGAAGACGATGACCACGTCCTGCAGCGTCACGGGCAGGGCGTTTTCGAGCAGGTCCTTGAGCACGTGCCGGCGCTCGCGCAGGCGCAGGTCGTTAAGCAGCACCTTCATGATGGCCGCGTGGCCCGGGTAGCGAATGGTTTTGTAATTGAGGTGGGTGACCTTGCCCTGCAGGGTTTCGCACAGGGTGCCCAGGCCGCCCGAGGTGTTGAAGGCTTCATACGTCACGCCGTCGAGCGAGAACTCCTCGTGCTCGGCCAGCGGCGGCACCTGGCGCAGCACGCCTTCGACAATCGCTTCGCAAGGCTCGCAGTACTCGTTGATGACGCCGTCGGTGCTCCAGGTCAGGTTGTAGTTGAGCGCGTTCGACGGGAACTGGGGCAGTGCGCCCACGCGCATGCGCACGCTGTGCAGGCTGTCAAAACGGCGGCACAGGTCGGCCGCGACGATGGAGACAAAACCCGGGGCCAGGCCGCACTGCGGGATCAGCGCCGAGCTTGCGCCGGCTGCCGCCAGCTCCTTCACGCGCCGTGTACTGGCCACGTCTTCCGTCAGGTCCAGGTAATGCACGCCCTGGGCCACGGCGGCTTCGGCGATCGCCGTGGTCAGGTGAAACGGCGCCGCGCTGAGCACCGCATACTGCCCGGCCAGCGCCTCACGCAGGGCTTGTGGATTGCTGATGTCCAGCGCCAGCCGCTGCACGCGCGGGCCGGTGCTGATGCCGGCCAGCGCTGCCGGCGAGGCGTCGGCGACGGTCACCGAATAGTCCCCGGTGGCGCCCAGCAGCGCGGCGATGGCGGAACCGATTTTCCCGGCGCCTGCAACCATGATCTTTTTCATGAGGGTCTCCTTGGATAGTGCACCCCGATGCAGAGGCATGGACCATTGTGGAAGCCCGGGCAGGCGGTTACCAGTATCAATTCAGGCGAAATAGCGCCATACTTTAGGTGGATTTGCTATCTAAATACGCGATTTAACTAATTTGAATGAATGCCATGCAACTCGACGCCATAGACCAGACCCTGCTGGCTGAACTGCGCGACAACGCGCGCTGCCCCATGGCCTTGCTCGCGCGCAAGGTCGGCTTGTCGCGCACGGCGGTGCAGGCCCGCATCACACGGCTGGAGCGCGACAAGGTCATCACCGGCTACGGCGCGCGCACCGGCGATGCCTATGAGCAGTCGCAGGTGTCGGCCCACGTGATGCTGACCGTCGGCCCCAAGCTCACGGGCACGGTGGAGGCGGCGCTGCGCAAGATCCCCGAAGTGCGCTCGCTGCTGTCCATCAGCGGCGCCTACGACATGATCGCCATCGTGCAGGCCGGCTCCATCGAAAGGCTGGATGCGCTGATAGACGGCATAGGGTTGCTGGACGGCGTGGAGCGCACGCATACCTCGGTGGTGCTGTCGACGCGGATACAGCGCTGAGGCGTCTCTCTCTTTCTTGCTCCCTCTCCAAGGGGGAGAGGGAGTAAAGCTCAAACCGCCTAGTCGTCGTTGACAACCGACCAGCGGCCCGCTTTCAATTCAAGGCGCTTGGGACACGATTTGGACTCGAGCAGATCCGGCGTGCACAGTCCAGCGACCCTGATGGTGGACGGCCCGCTCCAGCGCGTGTCAGTCGGGCTCCAGTCGCCGGCGTCCGGCCCGTAGGTGTACTCGACTCGGGGCTTGCCCTGGTTGATCCTCCAGATCTCCACGCCGTTGCTGTCATAGCGCGCTTCGCCAGCCGCCGAAAAGGCCACGGCTCTTTGGCGGTCGGGTGACACGGCCGGAAATCCCAGCATGGGGTATTGCCGGCCGGTGTTGTGGTCGATGGCGACGTAGCTGCTGCCTTCCCACAGGTGGGCATACAGCACGTGAAGCCGGGCATCCGCCAGGAAGGTGAGGTAGATGTAGCTGACGTCCTGGTCGCTCTCGTTGTTGACGTCCCTCAGCCGCACTGTCTTGTGGGCGGTGCGTATGCTTAAGAGCGGGCCCGCTCGCGAGAACCGGAACGACCGGGCGGACTTCGCCTGGACGCGCTCTATGGTTTGGGCGCATTCAAAAGAGGGCTGCTGGTTCTGGCAATGCACCAGAAGCTTCTGGTAGGCCGGCGGCTCGGCCTTGCCGGGGCCGGCCAGCAAGGCGAGTGGCAACAGCAAGAGGAGGGTGCGCATCGCCTGTGCCGCAATCACTGCGGCGGCAAAAAGGCGCCCCATAGCGTCATGATCATGAGGGGGATGCCGAGCACCACGCCCACCCAGTTCCAGGCGGAGAAACGGCTATTGGGTTCGTGGCCCGGCGCCACTTTCCGGTTCAGTTCGTTGATGAAGCCCTGCACCGGCAGCAGCACAAAAATACTGGCCAGGCAGATCAGCCAGTAAGGGTCGGGTAGCTTCCATAACAGGTTGGGGATGATCCAGGCCGCGGCCAGGCCGCCCGCCTCCATCTTCGCGGCGGGTGAGTCGGGGTCGTGTTTTTTGACGCGGTCCAGCAGCGAATAGAAAAAGAACACGCCGAAGAAGGCGCGCCAGAAAGGCATGATGTTTTTTTCGTCCGTGCGCAGGCGCACCATCTTCCAGTTCTTGTACAGCCAGTACATCTGGTAAAGGCCCAGCGTGCTGAAGAACATCACCAGCAGCTTGAGCCGCGAAACCGGGAAGAAGGGCGGGGCGTCCGCTCCGGCATCGGGTATCTCGGCAACGTCGGCGACCGGGGCCTGGGGTGGGGCGTAGGGATTGGGGTTCATGTGTGCTCCTACCACCAGCCGTTTTGCCTGAGCACCATCTTCTTGTAGTAATCGATGTTGGAGCGGGCCGCGAAGATGGCCGCGACGCCATAGCCCAGCGAGCTGCTGAAGCGGCCCAGGCCCATCATTCCCAGCACGAACTGGAGCAGCAGCACCACCGCCACGCACACCACAAACAGGCTGATGGCCTTTTTCCACATGCCTTTGGTGAGGTAATAAAAGGGGCCGAACAGGAAAGCCAGCACGCTGAAGCCGAGCTTCATGCGTTCGCCGACGCTGAGGGCCTTGAACTGGGGCAGCTTGACGCCGCCGGCTTTTTCGATGAGCTGGAACTTGGTCTTCCAGCTATCGGAAATCGGCAGCTCGGCGATGTTGGCGGTGGCCAGCGGGGCGTGCACATCGCTGACCGGCGCCTGCGGCGGCGCAAAAGGGTTGGGCTGGGGCGTGGGCTGGCTCAAGATATTCCTCCCGTTGATGTCTGTTATGGTCGCTGCCGGTGTGCAGCCTGGGCTGCGGCGCGGCCGGTTTGTGGTCCGGTCTGGGCGTCGCTGTGTGGTTTATATCAGCATTGAACCTGGACGTCGCTTGCCTGCCACGGCGCATGCTTTTCCATCACGCCCTGGAAGCGCGCGCCGGCCTCAAAGCCCGCCAGCCAGGCCTGCAGGCGCGGCCAGGGTTGGCCGGCAAACCAGGCGGCGTCGGTATGGGCGAACTGGCGCACAAAGGGCAGCAGGGCCATGTCGGCCAAGCTGGCGCGCGGGCCGAACAGCCATCCTTCGTTCAGCATGCCGTCCAGCTTGGCCAGCCACGCGGCACCTTGCGCGCGATGCAGTTGCGCGAACGCCTGAACATCGCCTGCGGATTCTTCAGGATAGCGGTGCGGGTATTTGTAGCGGTCCAGGTCGCGCTTGAAGTCCCCGTCATTGCCGGCCACCAGCGCCAGCATGTCCTCGATGGCGCCTCGTGGCGGTAGCAGCCAGCTTTCCGGGTCCTTGCGCCGCAGCGCCCACAGCATCACGTCCAGGCTCTGGTCAATGACCGTGCCGTCAGGCAACACCAGCACCGGCACCGTGCCCTTGGGCGAGGCGGCCAGCAGCTCGGCGGGTTTGTCGCGCAGCACGACTTCGCGCAACTCATACGCTTCGCCGCTCGCTGCCAATGCGAGCCGCGCGCGCATCGCATAGGGGCAGCGGCGAAAGGAATACAGGACGGGCAGGGCGCCGCTCATGGGGCAAAGGGGTCAGGCGCCGGGCTGGCGCACGCCTATGTGCGCGGCCTGGCGTTTTTCGGCGAGCTCGACCTGGCGCTGACGCTCACGGTAGCCGGCTTTTTGTTCTTCCGTTGTTTTGCCGTGGCAGTGCGGGCAGCTCACGCCGAGTTCATACAGAGGCGACTGGCGGTCTTCCTCGCTGAGCGGGTCGCGGCACGACCTGCACAGCGTGAAACCGCCGGGCTTGAGCCCGTGGCCCACCGAGACACGCTCGTCGAACACAAAACATTCGCCCTGCCAGCTGCTTTGGGCCTCGGGCACGGTCTCCAGGTATTTGAGGATGCCGCCTTCAAGGTGGTAGACCTCTTCAAAGCCCTTGGAGCGCAGCAGCGCTGTGGATTTTTCGCAGCGTATGCCGCCGGTGCAGAACATCGCAACCTTGGGTTTCTTGCCGTCCTGCGCCGCCAGCTTGCCGCCCTCGGCCATTTCGCGTTCCACCCAGCTTGGCAGTTCCGAAAAACTGCCGGTGTGCGGGTTGATCGCGCCTTCAAAAGTGCCGATGGAGACCTCGTAGTCGTTGCGCGTGTCGACCAGCACCACGCCGGGCTCGCTGATCAGCCGGTTCCAGTCCTGCGGCTTGACGTATTCCCCGGCCATCAGCGCCGGGTGGACTTCGGGCACACCCATGGTGACGATCTCGCGCTTGAGGCGCACCTTCATGCGGTAGAAGGGCATCTCCGCGGCCCAGGCCTCCTTGTGCTCCAGATTGGCGAGGCGCGGGTCGGCGCGCAGAAAAGCCAGCACCGCCCGCACGCCTTCGGGCAGGCCCGCGATGGTGCCGTTGATGCCTTCAGGCGCCAGCAGCAGCGTGCCCTTGACGCCATGCGCCTCGCAACGCGCGAGCAGCGGCGCCTGCAGCGCGGCGAAGTCGGGCAGCTCGACGAATTGGTACAGGGCGGCAGTCAGAAAGGGGGACATGGGGCGGATAAAACGGGATGAAACGGGTTGGGAGGGCCCGAAGAGGCTTTTTAAGGCGTGCGGGCCAAGCCTTTAATGGTAACGGCCTGGGCTTTTACGCCACCAAAACCTGATTTTGTGACAAAAGGCACCTGATTCAAGCCAGGCGGCAGCGCTTTAAGCCTCTGCCCGGTAGACATTTTGCTGCAATGCAGCAAAATAACCGTGTACTTATTAAAGACACCCGTCCAGACCGCGCCGGCCACCCTTCATGACTTCCCAAGCACAAGCCCTTCCATGCCCAAAAGCCTGAGCAGCCTCTGGCTGAAAAGCCTGCGCCGCGTCAGCAAGGCCCAGCAGGCCCAGCAAGCGCGGGGCCTGCGCCTGCTGGAAAGCCTGCTGCCCACAGCCATGCCGGCTACGAAGCCGCGCAGGCCAAAGCTCAAACTGGTCAAGCCCGCCGTGGCCCGGCCCGCCAAAAAAGCGCGCCGCCCCACGGCCGTACAGACCCGCGCGGCCGCGGGCTTGCCCGGTACCTGGCGCAAGGCCTGGTTCAGCGTGCCGGCGGACGGCCCCTTCGGGCATGCCCGGCGCATGCTGTACTGGCTCTACCTTCCCGCCAGCGCGGCCGGGGTGCCTGATACCCCCGCGGCGCCGCGCCCGCTTGTCGTGATGCTGCACGGCTGCAAGCAGACGGCGGCCGACTTCGCGGCCGGTAGCCGCATGAACGCGCTGGCCGAACGCAAGGGTTTCGCGGTGCTGTACCCGCAACAATCGGCCACGGCCGACGCGCATCGCTGCTGGCACTGGTATCGGCGCGACACGCAGCGCGGCGAGGGTGACGTCGAGCTGATCGCCGCGATGATCGCGCAGGTGCAGCGCAAGCACGGCCTGGACACTTCGCGCACCTATGTCGCGGGCCTCTCGGCCGGCGCCGCGCTGGCTGCCATCGTGGCCTTGCGCCACCCGGAGCTGATCGCCGCCGTGGGCATGCATTCGGCGCCGGTGTTCGGCACCACGCATTCGCCCTTCAGCGCCTACCGCGCCATGCAGCACGGCTCGGGCTCGTCTTACAGTGCCGCGGCGCGCGAATTTTCCGTTATGCAGCCGCAGTTCCCCGGCATGCCCGCCATCCTGGTCCACGGCGACCACGACAACGTGGTGCGGCGTGTCAACGCCGACCAGCTGGCTGAACAGTTTGAAATCATCAACGGCCCGGCCCTCACGCAGGGCGCATCGCACGAAGGCCCCGTGGTACGCCGCCACCCCGAGCGCCGCGGCGGCCGCAAGCCGCGCCACGCCTACCAGACCGCCACCTGGTATGCCGGCCGAAAGCCGCAACTGGTGAGGTGTGATGTCGATGCGCTGGGCCACGCCTGGAGCGGCGGCGACGCGAGTGTCGAATTCAACGAGCCCGACGGGCCCGACGCTTCGCTGCTGATGTGGACCTTCTTCAGCTACCACCGCCGCAATGCCGTCGTGGCGGCGGCGGAAGCGGGTGAGCCGCTGCAGAAACCTTGACCCCTGGTTCCAGTTCAATATCTGGCGCATTCATGCACGTCCCGTCGCGGTGAGCCCGGTCGGTGATCGCGGCGCATCATCGCGCCGCGATCGCATGGCATTAAAGCCAGGCCCTTCGTCTTCAGGCGCACGATGGTGCAGGCAACTATTTCACGCTTTCAAGAAATAAATCCCGATCCGCAACAGTTCGTTGCAATTCGTGCGCATGGCTCTCCGGGCCTCTGTTGGGTGGTCGCTAAGATTGCCCGCGGCGCAGCAGGGATGGGCCCGCCGCGCTCCAGGCCACGACGCATATTTGCCCGGGGCCTGCTTTTTATCCAGAACGTAAGGAAGAGGGAGAAGCATGATTAAAAAGATAGCAGGCCAATGGGCCTTGGTGTGGGCCTTGGGGGCCGGCCTGGCGGGAGCGGCTCATGCGGCGGCGCCTGATGTGGGCGGCATTCGCCTCGGCATGGATGTGCAGGAGGCCCTGAATATTGCAAACACCGAGCTGAAAAACAATGTCTATGTGTCCACCACGAAAACCGCGCTGAAGCTCACCATAGACGGCAGAACCGGTACCTTCGACAACTACACCTACGTCCCCAAATTCAACAACACAGCCAAGAACCTGAACTTCAGCATTTCGCCTTTGACCAACAAGGTGTGGGCCATCGCCAAGACGGAATACCCGGCGGGGGACCGGCCCGCATTGAAGGCCATCGCGGATGCATCGGCCAAATACGGCAAAGTCAGTCCGGCCAGCCTGCGCCCCGAGGGCTATAGCCAGCACTGGATGTATGACAAGGCGGGCAAGGAAATCGAGTGGGTCAACGTGTACGACAAGCCCAGGAACGGCAACTGCTTCGAGTCTCTCAAGGACTATTTCGTGGGCGGCGTCGTGACCGGCTATCTGTATTACCCCGTGGCACCGACCTATGCTTGCAGCACGATCTACAGCGTATCGTCCAAGTCCAGCAAACAGGACGGCCTGGCCGACAAATTCTCGTCCTTTGCCATGGATGTCAGCGCGTTTGCCGACTGGTACAAGGTGCTGGATGCGCAGAGGACCAAGGCGCTGGAAAGTGAAAAAAGCCGCGCGGCCAAGCCTTCACTCTGAGTGATGCCGGGCATTGGCGCGAAATTCGTGGAATTGTTGAATCGATGAATCGCGCCATCCCCATCCCTTATGCCATGTGAGGAACGAGGGCGATGAACACGAACCGGCGGGGCAACCCGCTGGTTTTTTTTATTGGAGGGCTGTCAGCGCGGCAGCAAACCCGTGATGAAACCGTCGACCGCCTCGGTGTACGCACCGGGCAGGCCCAGCGTGGTGTTGACCTGTGCATGCGTGAGGTCCTGCGGCAGCACGCTCGCGCGGCCGCCCTGGGCCGTGGCCTTGGCGGCAAAGTCGCGCGCCTGGGCGCAGGGGTTGTCCGCGCGTTGCGTCGAGCACACCAGCAGCATGGGCGCGGCGCCCGGCGCCAGCACGCTGCTGGGCGACACGCTGCGCCAGTAAGCCGGGTCGGCGCCGAACACGCGGTCGTAAAAGCGCATGTGCCGCGCTTGCATGATGCGTTCCAGGTCCAGCGCGGCGCTGTCGAGCGCGACCGTGCCCAGCCAGGGCTGGGCGCCGGCCTCGCGCGCCAGCGACGGCGAGGCCGCCAGCAGCGCCGCCAGGTGCGCGCCGGCCGAATGCCCCATGAGGATGAACTTCGCCGGGTCACCGCCCCAGGAGGCCGCTAGGCCCTGCGCCTTGGCCAGCGCCGCGGCCACGTCGCGCGCCTGCAGCAGCGGGTCGGCCTGCGGCGAGAGGCGGTAGCCCACCGAGACAAAAACATAGCCCTTTTGCCGGACCCAGTACGCGACCTTGTTGTCGACCACATTGGACATGGCCTTGTTGCCCACCATCCACGCGCCGCCGTGCACCATGACGATGACAGGCGCTTTCGCCGTCTCCGTCGCGGACGCCGGCAGGTACACGTCCATGCGCTGGCGCGAATCCGTGCCATAAGCGATGTCGGCCATGCGGCGCACACCGTCAGGCACGGCCGGCGCGGCCGCGGCAAAGGTGGCCGAGAAAAGCAGCGTGGCGACAAGGCCGGCCTGTCGCGCACGGGTGGCAAGAGGGGTCATCAAAATCTCCAGTCAAACAGCGCCCGGTGGGGCGCCATCGAGGTTAAACCATTCATGCGGCGGGAGGCTCACGTTGAAGCGGCAGCATCAGCCGGCCGGCTTGCGCGCGCCTTTTTTCGACACCACAAAGGCCTCGATGTCGGCCAGCGAAATCGCGCCCGCATGGCTGGCGTCGATGGCGTCAAAGTTTTTGTACACCTTGGGCATTTTGGCCTGCGCTTCTTCGCGGGTCAGCTTGCCGTCCTTGTTGGTGTCGGCCGCTTCAAAGCGTTTTTGCAGCTCGGTGCGGGCTTTTTCCATGCGGTCGGCCTTGGGTGCCTGGGCATGGGCCGCGGCGCCCAGTGCCAGCAGGCCCATGATTGAAATTGAAAGTGCGCGCAGGGTGGAAGAAGACATCATGAAAGTACTCCGGTTAAACAGGGGATAAGCGAGAGGTGTAAGGGGGGCACGCTCAGCGCGACGGGCAGCTCATGCTTGCGCCGCTGGCGTCATAGCAGGTCGTGCTGCGGGTGACACCGGTGGCCTGGTTATAGGACGCCGTGCTTTGCACGCTGTTGCCGGTGGCGGCGCTGGTGGCACTGGTATTGCGGTTGGCGTTGATGGCGCCGTCGGCGGTTTTGCTGCTGCTGCCGCTGCTTTCCACGCTGCCTTTGGCGCCGCTGGCGGCAAAACTGCCGCTGCGCTGCGCGGAGCCGTCCGCGCTGCGGCTGGCCTGGCCCGAGCGCACGGCGGTGGCACCGTTAGGGCCTGTGGTGGAGACGTTACCCGCAGTGCTGGCGTTGCCTTGCCCATCGGCGGTGGTGCTGCGGTTGCGCACCCGTGTGCCGCCTTGTGGACCCTGGCGGGTGACGGCCTTGGTGACGGAGGTGCCGCCGTCGGCATGGGCCCGCAGCACCTGGCGGCTGGCCGTTTCGGCGGCGGGGGCGGCAAAACCCGCTGCGAGCAGGGCGCATGCCAGGGCGGTGGAGGAAAGCGTGGTTTTCATGGCGAACTCCTTGGGGTTGACGTTGAACGGTGAAGGGTTTTGAGGTTTCGGCCGCATTGCAGCGCCGTGATGCCACTGTGGCCGCGAGATGTGAGCCAACCATGGCTGGCGCCGGCCTCTTGATGACAAGGCATGAACAAAGCGCGGCTTTGTCATCGTTTGTCATGATTTGCCGGGTGGACGGCCCGGTGCGGGCCGCTACCATGGGGCATCTTTCTTGCAGTGGGATGTTTCTGATGCTGGTTTCCAACGCGCTTTTGCGGGCAGGCCCCTCACCATGAGCGAGGCATTGGCCCGGGTCCTGGTGGTCGACGACGAGGCCGACCTGCGCAGCCTGCTGCAGCGCTACCTGACCGACCAAGGCTATGCCGTGCGCACGCTGGAAGACGCCAAAACCCTGGACACCCTGCTGGCGCGCGAGCGCTTCGACGTGCTGGTGCTCGATGTCATGATGCCGGGCGAAGACGGCCTGGCGGTGTGCCGCCGCCTGCGCGCGCAGGGTGAAACCATTCCCATCGTCATGCTCACCGCCCGCGGCGACCCGGTGGACCGCATCGTCGGCCTGGAGATGGGGGCCGACGATTACCTGCCCAAGCCATTCAACCCGCGCGAGCTGCTGGCCCGCATCCAGGCGCTGGTGCGCCGCCAGCGCATGCTGGGCGCGCACAGCGGTCCCTTGCCCGGCCAGGGCACGGTGCGGTTTGGCGCTTTCACCCTGAAGCTGGAAGCGCGCCGGCTCGAAAAAAATGGCGAAGACCTGCCGCTCACCACCGGTGAGTTCAGCCTGCTGCGGGCGCTGGCCCTGCACCCCAACCGGCCGCTGGGCCGCGACCGCCTGATCGAACTGGCCTACGGCCGCGACCACGAAGCCACCGACCGCAGCATCGACGTGCAGGTCATGCGGCTGCGCAAGCTGATAGAGGCCGACCCATCGCAGCCTGCCCACATCCAGACCGTTTGGGGCGTGGGTTATGTGTTTGTGCCGGAAGGTGGCGCGGCAAAACACGGCAAGGCGGGCAAGCCGTGACACTATTTCCGCGCAGCCTATTCGGCCGCAACGTGTTGCTGATCGTGGTGCTCATCGTGGCGGGCCAGCTGGCCAGTGCGCTGCTGGTGCGCCAGCTGATCGTCAAACCCCGGCTGGCGCAGCTGTCGGTGGCGGTGGCGCGCAATGTCAGTTCCATCCGCGCCGGCCTGGCCGCGTTGCCGCCCGCGCAGCGCGAGGCCTTTGTGGCGCAGTTCAACCGCCGCGCCATGCAGGGCGTGGCGGATGAAGACGGTGACAGCCGCGGCGGACGCCTGTTGCTCAGCCGGCTTGAGCGGCGCTTCGTCAACGAAGCCTCGCGCGGCATTGCGCTGGAAGGCGAAGGCTCTGAAATCATCTGGCGCCGCGAAGCCGGCGGCAGCCTGGCGGTGCGCTTGCGCCTGGACGGCGCCGACCATTGGGTCACGCTGCCCGGCGTGTTGCCGACGCGTGAATTCACCGGCGCCTGGGTCGCGGCCTCGCTCACCAGCGCATTGCTGGCCCTGCTGGGTGCGCTGCTGATTCACCGCTACCTGAACCAACCCCTGCGCCGCGTGATCGCGTCGGCGCACACGCTGGCCGGCGGCGCCAACCCCCAGCCCTTGCCTGAAGACGGTCCCACGGAAATCGCCGGCCTGAGCCGCAGCTTCAACCAGATGGTGCGCAGCCTGGCCCAGGCCGATGATGAACGCACGCTGATGCTGGCCGGGGTGTCGCACGACCTGCGCACGCCGCTGACCAAGCTGCGCCTGGGCATCGAGATCCTGCGCGACAAGGCTGATGAAGAGTTGATGGCCCGCATGACCCGCGGCGTCGAGGAGATGGACGCCATCATCGGCCAGTTCCTCGACTTTGCCCGCAGCACCGACGGTGAAGCGCCGTCGCCGGTGGCCATGGATGTGCTGGCGGCCGAAGTCGCCGCCGCCTCGGCCGCCCAGGGCATGCCGGTGGCGCTGCGGGCCGGCGGGTCGCCGGCCGTGTTGCTGCGCCCGCGCGCCATGCGGCGCGTGCTGACGAACCTCGTCGAAAACGCCTGGCGCCACGGCCGCCCGCCCGTGGCCATGGCCACTGGCGCACAGGATGGTTGTGTCTGGATAGAGGTCACCGATGCGGGCCCCGGCATCCCGCCCGAACAGGCCGAGGCGCTGAAGCAGCCTTTCCGCCGCGCCGAAGGCACGCGCGGCGGCCCGGCCGGCGCCGGCCTGGGCCTGGCCATCGTGGACCGACTGGTGCGCGCCCACGGCGGGACGCTGGCGCTGCTGCCGGCAGACGGCGGCGGGCTGTGCGCCCGCATCACCTTGCCAATAGCCTGAAGGTCTGGCCGGCCTGCGGCTTCAACAAGGCCGGCGCGCGCGGCGCCGGCCGGGATCACCTTCAGAGGTTTAGAGGAAGTGATAGCGAAGGCCGAAGTTGACCTGGTTCACCGCGCTGACACCGGTGGCGGACGTGCCGACGCGGTTGTAGCGCACCAGCTCCGCCGTGGCGTCCACATTCGATGAGATGGCATAGGCGACACCGGCGCCCAGCGCCAGCGAGGTGTTCGAGCCTGTCGTCGATACGTTGGCCGTGCTGCCGGTGGCCGAGGCGGTGTCCAGCGAGGTGTGCCATTGTTCGACGCCGGCGCGTCCGTAAACCGACCATTGGTTGTCGAGCGGCGCGATGCCCAGCACATGCAGGCCGAAGCCGTGCGCCTTCCAGTTGCCTGAAGCGCTGTCCGCCGCCGGCGATGCGATGGCCGACTGCAGGCCGGTTGAGCCTATGCGGTCATAGCTGGCCTCCAAGGCCAGGTTGGGGTTGAAACGATAGCCCAGGCGCAGGCCGCCTGAGGTGCCCGGTGTGCCGGTCGAGGTGCTGCTGGCCAGCCCCTGGTTGCCCAGGGCGCCGTCGATGCTGCCGCCCAGGCCGGACGCGCGGCTAGCGGCGATATTGCCGCCGAGGTAAACATCCTGTGAGCCCGCCGCCAGTGGCGCCGCCTGTGCCGGTTGCGCCAGTGCGGCGCCCAGCGACAGCGCGGCGGTAGACAGCCACAACAATCTGGATGAATAAGTGAACTTCATGATTTCTTTTTCTCCGGAAAAAGCCGGCGCATGGCACCGGCAACTTCAGACCTGCCTGGGCGGGCAATATGCCCTTGTTCAACCCAGGCCGCGCAGGACCCTGCGCCTCGCCATTGAGCGATGGCCCGGTATAGCGGCGGTCTAGCGCCGGTAAACCAACGGTAAAAAAATTGTGACTTTACGCAGTGCGCCGCACCGGAGTGGCCTGTTCCGTCAGTGACGGGTCAGGCTCACGCGGCGGCGGCCCTTACGCGAAGTGCACGAGGTTGAGAATCGGCAGCGGGCCGCCCSGGAACTGCGCCAGGCGCGCGCCCACGGCCAGTGCGCCCAGGTCTATGCCCGAGAAGTCGAGCCGGGCGATCAGTGCGGCCACGGTGGCTTTTGCGGCCGTGTCGTCGCCTGAATAAAACATCACTCGCTTGCCGCCGTGGTCAGCCGGGTCGGTGGCCAGCAGCGCGGCGGCCAGGTGGTTAAAGGCCTTCACCACGCGCGCACCGGGCACCAGGTCCGCCACTATTTCGCTCGACAGTCGGCCGTTCAGTTCGGCGGGCTTGAACAACGGCGCCTCGATCGGGTTGTTGGTGTCGATGACGATGCGGCCGCCGAAATTGGGCAGGCCGGCCAGTGCGGCCGGCAGGCGGCCCCAGTTGACGGCGACAAACACGATGTCCTTGGCGGCCGCCTCTTCACGCGTGCCGGCCGTGATGCCGGAAAGTCCGTGCACCAGGTCCTTGAGCGAGCCCGGGCCGCGGCTGTTCGAGAGGGTGGCGGGGATGCCGTGGCGGGCCAGGATGGCGGCGATGGCCGAGCCGATGGCGCCGGAACCGATGATGCCGATGCTGGGGGTGTTAGCGGCGCTGGTATTGACGGGGGTAGACATGTATTCACTCCTTGGGTTGTTGATGGAGTGAATGATGGGATTTGGATTGCCTTTTGATAAGCCGGTAATGACTTGATTTACCTTCAAGCATTGCTTTAAGATGAGGCGATGGAAACCCTGGCCAACCTCGAATCCTTTGTGCGCAGCGCCGAAAGCCGCAGCTTCTCGGAAGCCGCGCGGCGCCTGGCTTTGACGCCCGCAGCCGTCAGCCGCAATGTCGCGATGCTGGAGCGCAACCTCGGTGTGCGGCTGTTCCAGCGCTCCACGCGCAAGCTCACCCTGACCGAAGCCGGCGAGCGCTTCCTGGTCTCCATAGGCGGAAACCTGGACGCGCTGCAGTCCGCCATCGCGGCACTTGCCGATGACGGCGGTGCGCCCGCCGGCACGCTCAAGGTCAGCATGTCGCCGACCTTTGGTGTCGAACACATAATGCCGCTGCTGCCGGCCTTCCTGGAGCGCTACCCGATGGTGCGCCCCGACTGGTATTTCGAGAATCGCCCGGTCGACCTGATCGCCGAGGGCTACGACGCCGCCATAGGCGGCGGCTTTGAGCTGGCGCCCGGCGTGGTGTCACGCCCTTTGGCCCCGATTCATCTGGTCGCCGTGGCCTCGCCCGCCTATATGGCCGGCCGCCAGCCGCCCATCGACCCTGCGGGCCTGGCCGGGTTCAGCGGCATCGTCATGCGTTCCAGCGCCACGGGCCGGCTTCGCCAGTGGGTGATGCGCGACACGGCCGGCGCCGAAATGCCGGCCGCCCAGGCCGAGTCGGTGCGGGTGAACGACCCGACCGCCATGCGCACCGCGGCGCTGATGGGCCTGGGCGTGACCTTGCTCGCCGTGCCTGACGTGCTGCCGCAACTGGAGCGCGGCGAACTCGTCAGGCTACTGCCGCGCTGGTATGTGGATGCCGGCGCGATCTCGATTTATTACGCCACGCGCAGCCAGATGCCCGCCAAGACCCGCGTCTTTATCGATTTTGTGGCCGAAGCGTTCGAGCGCAATCAGCTGGCCCGGCGCTTTGCCGGCAGCCTCGGGTAGGTTTGCCTCCCGCCGCCAGCAGGCACGGCGGACTTGAAACACAATCGCTGTCTCCACATCTCCCGCCAAGCGGAAGGCAGCTCTCCATGACCCAATCTCTCAAAGTCGCCGTGATGGGCGCAGGCGCCGTCGGTTGTTATTTCGGCGGCATGCTGGCGCGAGCCGGGCACCAGGTGGTGCTGATCGCGCGGCCGCAGCATGTGGAGGCCATCGCGCGCGACGGCCTGCGCATGGAAACCCGCATGTTTGACGAACACGTGCGCGTGGCCGCCAGCAGTGAGCCGGCCGCCGTCAAGGGCGCCGACCTGGTGCTGTTCTGCGTCAAGTCCACCGACACTGAATCGGCCGGCGCGCTGATACGGCCGCATTTGGCCGTCAATACCTTGGTGCTGTGCCTGCAAAATGGCGTCGACAACGCCGACCGCCTGCGCGCCGTGCTGCCCGGCACCTCGGTGGCCGCCGCCGTGGTCTATGTCGCCACCGAGATGGCCGGCCC
Source organism: Polaromonas sp. P1_G1 (assembly GCF_056405595.1). Taxonomy (NCBI): domain Bacteria; kingdom Pseudomonadati; phylum Pseudomonadota; class Betaproteobacteria; order Burkholderiales; family Comamonadaceae; genus Polaromonas; species Polaromonas sp. P1_G1. The sequence goes on along the minus strand of NZ_JBFUBU010000065.1, from coordinate 24,449 downwards.
CGGCCATCTCAAGCACCACGGCCGCGGCGACCTGGTCATCGAGCCTTCAACGCGCAGCGACAGCGCCGCGCAAGCCCTGGTCGCCGCCGGCGTGCCCACCGAAATCTCCGCCAATGTGCGTGGCGCGCTGTGGGCCAAGCTCATCCTCAACTGCGCCTATAACGCCGTCTCGGCCATCGCCCAGCTGCCTTACGGCAAGACGGTGCAGGGCGTGGGCGTCGTGGACGTGATGCGTGACGTGGTCGCCGAATGCCTGGCGGTGGCCAAGGCCGAAGGCGTGCAGGTGGCCGGCGACGTGCACACCGCCGTCGAAAAACTGGCTGGCAGCATGCCCAACCAATACGCCTCCACCGCGCAAGATCTGGCGCGCGGCAAGCCCACGGAGATCGACTACCTCAATGGATTGATCGTCAAACGCGGCGATGCGTTGGGCGTGGCGGTGCCGGCGAACCGTGTGTTGTGGTCCATGGTCAAGCTGCTCGAAGGCAAGGCCGCAGCAGCCTGACTCAGCGGGAGACCAGAGGGGGGAGGGGCAAGAGAAATGGCAAGGGCAGGGCGCAGGCGTCACAAACCGGCAGCGTCAATCGTCATAGAGGCAGGTGGTGCTCAATTTCGAGCCACTCAACCAGGAGGAACTCCACCTCTACCTCCACCCTGAACCAGAAAGTGCACACATGAAGATCGTCGTCATCGGAGGCTCAGGCCTCATCGGATCCAAACTCGTCAGCATCCTTCGCCAGCGCGGCCACGAGGCAGTAGCGGCATCGCCGGCATCCGGCGTCAACACCCTCACCGGCCAAGGGCTGGCGGAAGTCCTTGCGGGCGCCCAGGTGGTGGTCGACGTGGCCAACTCGCCCTCGTTTGAGGACAAGGCTGTGCTGGAATTTTTTGAAACCTCGGGCCGCAACCTGCTCGCGGCCGAAGCGGCCGCCGGTATCACGCACCACATCGCGCTCTCGGTCGTCGGCACCGACAAGCTTGTGGAAAGCGGTTATTTCCGCGCCAAGATCGCCCAGGAAAAACTCATCCGGGCCGCCAGCATCCCTTACACCATCGTCCACTCCACCCAGTTCATGGAGTTCCTGGGCGGCATCGCGCAGTCGGGCACCGAGGGGCAGACCGTCCGCCTGTCGCCGGCCTTTGTGCAGCCCATCAGCTCCGACGACGTGGCCGCCGCGATGGCCGACTACACACTGGGCGCGCCGGTCAATGGCACGGTCGAGATCGCCGGGCCGGAAAAGGTGCGCCTGCCGGACCTCGTCCAGCGTTTCCTCACGGCGAGCAATGACCCGCGCAAGGTCGTCGCCGATCCGCAGGCACGCTACTTCGGCGCCGAGCTCAAGGACGACACCCTGGTGCCCGTTGGCAAGGCACGCTTGGGCGCGGTGCGGTTTGAGGAGTGGTTCGCCAGGTCGCAAGCCGCGAAATAAGCGCAGCCACTCTTCTCCCTCTAGGGAAGGCTAAACGCAGCCACTCTTTCCCCCAGAGGGGGAAGGGGCTAGACGCGGTCACAAACCTGCGCCCTGAATCGTCTTAAAGGCAGGTGCCTCAATTCCGAGCCGCATCAAGCAACCCCCTGAAAGCCCCTCCATGAAAACAATCTGCATTTCCCTGTTTCTCGCAAGCGGCGCCTTGCTCACCCAGCCGACCCTGGCCGCCGGCCCCGAAGGCGTGCGCGTCACGCCGGTGATGGCGCAAGACCTGGCCGATTTGCCGGGTAAAGAAGGCCTGATGATCACTGTCGACTACGCCCCCGGCGCGGCCGACCCGGTGCATCGCCATCTTGCGCACGCCTTTGTCTATGTGCTCGAGGGCTCCATCGTGATGCAGGTCAAGGGCGGCAAGGAAGTCACGCTGACGGCCGGCCAGAGCTTTTATGAAGGCCCCAAGGACATCCACACCGTGGGCCGCAACGCCAGCACCACCCAGCCCGCGAAATTCCTGGTGCTGCTGCTCAAGAAGAAAAAGGCCGAGGTGCTGGAACTGGTCAAGTAGCCATCGGCGCCAGCCGGCCCGCAGGCACCAAAATGTCGAGCCCACCGCGGCCCGGTGCACGCATTTGGGGCAATGCGCGCCTGCTGCCGTCGCATGGCGGGGCAGAAAGACCGGTTTCCGCCTGCATTCCTCGCGGCACAGTAGTTGCTTTGACCTACCTGTCCGGCTAATGACGGCTGGGCATGGCGTGGCCCGCGGGCCGCTGCCCGGCGGATTCAATGGATAACGACGTCCACTTCCAGCCTCCCATGTATGGGGAGCGCCTGGGGGTGGATTTTTTTTTGGCCTTTTGATTTGAGGCCCACAACTACAGACGAGAGGATCGTATGGCTTATCTAGTGCCTTCGGAATTTGTGACCAAGATGGTGGACGCGGGGGAATCCAAGATCTTCATGTCCACCCGCGACACCGTGATCCGGGCCTATATGGCCGGCGCCATCCTGGCCCTGGCGGCCTGGTTCGCCGTCACCATCAATGTGCAGACCGGCCAGCCCCTGCTGGGCGCCGTGCTGTTCCCGGTGGGTTTTGTCATGCTTTACCTGTTCGGCTTTGACCTGCTGACCGGCGTGTTCGTGCTATGCCCGCTGGCCTTGATCGACAAACGCCCGGGCGTGACGCTCAAGGGCGTGCTGCGCAACTGGGGGCTGGTCTTTGTCGGCAACTTCCTGGGCGCCTTCACGGTGGCGGTGATGATGGCCATCTATGTCACCAACGGCTTTTCCACCGAGCCCAGCGCGGTGGGCAAGGCCATCGGCATCGTCGGCGAAAGCCGCACGCTCGGCTACCAGAAGTACGGCGCGAACGGCATGCTCACCTTGTTCGTGCGCGGCATGCTGTGCAACTGGATGGTGTCGGCCGGCGTGGTCGGTGCGATGATCTCCACCCAGGTCAGCGGCAAGGTGATCGCGATGTGGATGCCCATCATGCTGTTCTTCTACATGGTGTTCGAGCACTCGATCGTGAACATGTTCCTGTTCCCGTCGGGCCTGCTGCTGGGAGCGCATTTCACCATCATGGACTACCTGATCTGGAACGAAATCCCGACGGTGCTGGGCAACCTGGTCGGTGGCCTGGCCTTTACCGGCTTGACGCTGTACGCCACGCACATTAAAACCGGACCTGTGCGTTCCATCAAATAATCCGCCTTTAAACCAAAGCAGCCTCAAAAGCCCCCGCGCATGCAAACATGCGCGGGGGCTTTGCGCCACCCCTTATGTCCCCTGAACTGAAGATATCGGCAGGCCAGTATTCGGACAAGGGCCGCAAAGAGACCAACCAGGATTTCCACGGCATCTACGTGCCGGTGGAGCCGCAGCTGAGCGCCAAGGGCATCGCCATCGCGCTGGCCGACGGCATCAGCAGCAGCGCCGTCAGCGACGTGGCCAGCCAGTACGCCGTCACCGGTTTCCTGGAAGACTATTTCTGCACCTCGGAAGCCTGGTCGGTCAAGACCTCGGTCGAGCGGATCTTGAGCGCCACCAACTCCTGGCTGCATGCGCAGACGCAGAGAAGCCAATACCGCTACGACAGCGACAAGGGCTATGTGTGCACCCTGAGCGCCATGGTCATCAAGTCGACCACGGCGCATATCTTCCATGTCGGCGATTCACGCATTTACCGCCTGCGCGGCAAGGCGCTGGAGCAGCTGACGAATGACCACCGCGTGTGGATTGCCCAGGGCCAGAGCTACCTGGGCCGCGCGCTGGGCTTCAAGCCCCAGCTGGAGATCGACTACCAGACCCAGCCGGTGGAGCAGGGCGACATCTTCTTGCTGGCCACCGACGGCGTCTACGAACACGTCACCGAGCACGACATGGCCGCCATCATCCGCGGCGGCGCCGATGCGCCCGAAGGCCTTGAGCTTGCCGCCAGGGCCATTGTCGACAAAGCCTTTCAGCGCGGCAGCGACGACAACCTCACGGTCCAGCTCGTGCGCGTCGATGCGCTGCCCCGCGGCGAGGCCGGCGAGATGCTGCAGCAGCTCTCAGGCTTGCCGCTTCCGCCCATCCTCGAGGCCAGGACGGTGTTTGACGGCTACACCATCGTCCGTGAAGTGCGGGGCAGCAGCCGCAGCCACATCTACCTGGCAACCGACAACGACACCGGCGCGCTGGTTATCCTCAAGACCCCGTCCATAGACCTGGGCGGCGACCCGGTCTACCTTGAGCGGTTTTTGACGGAAGAGTGGATTGCCCGGCGCATCAACAGCGCGCATGTGCTCAAGCCTTATGTGCCGACCCGGAAGCGCCACTATGTGTATGTGGCCACCGAGTACATCGACGGCCAGACGCTGAGCCAGTGGATGATAGACAACCCCCGGCCCAGCCTGGAGGTGGTGCGCGGCCTGGTCGAGCAGATCGCCAAGGGCCTGCGCGCCTTCCACCGCCACGAGATGCTGCACCAGGACCTGCGGCCCGAGAACATCATGATCGACGGCACGGGCACCGCGAAGATCATCGACTTCGGTGCCACCCGCGTGGCCGGGCTCGTGGAAGCCGATTCACCTGGTGGGCAAGAGGACATCCTGGGCACGGCCCAGTATTCGGCGCCCGAATATTTCCTGGGCGAGGGCGGCACCCCGCGCTCCGACCTCTTCTCGCTCGGCGTCATCACCTACCAGATGCTGACCGGCAAGCTGCCTTACGGCGCCGAAGTGGCGAAATGCCGGACCCGGGCCGCGCAGGACAAGCTGCGCTATGACTCCCTGCTCTACGAAGACCGCGAGATTCCGGCCTGGATAGACGAGGTGCTGCGCAAGGCCGTGCACCCCAACCCCGCCAAACGCTACGGCGAGCTGTCGGAGTTTGTCCACGACCTGCGCCATCCCGGACAGGCCTTTCTGCACAAGACGCGCCAGCCCTTGCTGGATCGAAACCCGGTGGCCTTCTGGCGCGGTGTGTCGCTGATCCTGGCGGTGGTCGTTGTGGTGCTGGTGGCGCTGAAGTCCACCAGCGGGTAAGCCCCGGCCTACCGCGTTACTGGCTTAGCGGATGCCGCCATAGTCCGCCAGCAGCCCGGGCAGCGCCCGGTCGGCGATCTGCAGCTGTTCGGGGCTGAACTGCGCCAGCAAGACCTGCGCGGTGGCGTCCAGCGTGGCCAGCATGTTGGAGCGCCGTTGCGCGTCGGCCAGCAGGTACTGGAAAGCGTCTTTCGCGTTCTGTTCATCCACGATGCGCATGCCGGCCGGGCCGCTGGTCGCCATGTCCAGGAAACGCCCCCGGAAATTCTCCCAGGCCGGGCCTTGCTCTTTTGTGATCTGCAGCGCCACCCGCAGGTCAAACAGCCTGCGGCTGACCTGCTCCCAGCGTGACTGGACGCGCGGCGCCTGAGGGCCTTCCGCCTGGGCTTCCCCAGGGCGAGGGGCGCGCGCGCCCCCGGTGTTGTACTGGGCATGGCTGGCGCAAGCCAAACCCGCCAGCAGCAGGGCCGCAGCCCCCGCTCGCCAGTGTGCCGATGAAATATGCATGTCCTCTTCCTGTGGTTGACGCGCGGCCTTGCGCGCCCCGCCTATTTTCAAGACGCTTGCGCGTCCGGCAGGTAGTGCTTCGGTAAAGGCAGAGTAAACCACAGCCGGGGCGGCCGGTTCTGGCTCGTGGGCCAAGGCATGCCGGGAGCGGAGAGGGAGGGGGCGAAGGCGCGAATGCCTTGCCCCGTTCAGCGGCCGTTCAGCTGTCGGCGCGTATGCCCCGCAGCATGATGATGCCGCCCAGGTTGCGTGTGTCGGCACGCATGCGTGTGCGCAGGCCCTCGGCCGTGGAGGGCGCCGGTTGCCAGCCCACCGTGATCAACCGCTGGCGCGTCTCGCCGGTCTTGAGCACGTCGATCACCGCCGCGCCCAGCTTGTCGCGCACCGCGGCCGGCAGCGAGGCCGGGCCGGCCAGCGCGGTGAAGAGTTCCATGTCCGCGCCCATGATGCCGACTTCGCGCAGGGTCGGCAGCTCCGGCACCAGCATGCTGCGCGTCTCCGAGGTCACGCCTATCACCTTCATCTTGCCGGCCTTCACCTGCTGCATCGCCAGGCCCGGCGGCAGCAGCGCCGCCTGCAGCTGGCCGCCCAGCATGGCGGTGATGATCTGCGGGTTGCCGGGATAGGGCACATGCATCACGCCCAGGCCGCCGCTGCGGCTCTTGATCAGCTCCATGCCCAGGTGGCCCGGCGTGCCCGCGCCCGGCGAGCCGTAGTTGGCCTTGTCGCCCTGGTTGCGCAGYCAGGTCAGCCACTCTTGCGGCGTGTTGCCCTGGGCGAAGTTGCTCACCACCATCACCATGGGCGTCGTGCCTATCAGCGCGATCGGCGCCAAATCCACGGCCGGGTCGTAAGGCGCCATCGGGTTCAGCAGCTTGGCAATCGTCAGCTGGCTGTTGTTCATCACACCGAAGGTGTGCAGGTCCGTCGCCTTGGCCACCTGGTCGGCCGCGATGATGCCCGAGGCGCCGGCCTTGTTCTCCACAATCACCGGCTGGCCCAGCGTCTTGGACAACTGCTCGCTGATGGAGCGCGCCGACAAGTCCTGCACCGAGCCCGGCGGGAAACCGATCAGCAGGCGTATCGGTTTGGTCGGCCACTCGATGGCCACAGGCGCCGCGGCGGCGGCAGGCTTCGCAGCCGCCGGCTTGGCGGCGACCGTGAGCTTGCCGCTCGCCGCCTTGCCCGGGGGGATGGGAGTGGCCTGGCCAAAGGCCGCCGGAGATGCCGCCGCCAGCAAAGCCGCCTGCACCAGCAGTGCGGGCATGCCGATCCCCGGCATGCCGCCTGGCCATGCCCGCAGCCAATGCCGCGGGCAGTTCACCGCTCCCCCTCTTGTCGTCCCGCCCTTGTTGATTCAAATCATTGTGTTGATCGGCCCGTGCAACGGTCAACCTGTCAGGCCTGACAGGGTTGGGGGACACACAGGGCGGAAAGCGGGGAGGGTAGGTGCTGCGAAACGCTATGTATGCAGACGAAATGCCGGCGCTGGCGGCTAGTGTCAGGAATGACAGTGACGAATTGGGCGGCGGCCGCGCTGTTGTGTGTTTGTCACGCGGCTCAGGGTATTGGGCGGCATTGGTTTTTTGCGCCCTAAGCCATTGGTTTGCCCGCCGTGCGCGGCATGAAGAACTAAGGATTAGAGCGCCACAGGCCCTTAGCCGGTTGCCGCATCAATCAGTGCCGGGCACAGGCGGCAAGGAAGTCCTTGAAATGATCCACTCCGTGCCGATTGCTTCGCCGGCTGAGCAATAGATGTTGCCTTTCAAAATGAGATCCTCCGCACTCAGTTCTACGACTGACGTACGAAAACTGCAGCCCTGCCTGTCAAGCAATTGTTCCGGGATGACGTCAGGTTGTATCCGCAGATTCCAGACCGCTTTTCCGTTCAAAAGTGATGCGCGAGCAGTAGCACTCACCCGATCTGCGCTTCTTGGCATGTTGAACAGCAAATTTTTCTCCAGCGTGGCAAAACCAAAATCATCTATCCGCAACTTCCCCACGCTATTGTTTTCGGGAAACAAAATATATTTCCATCCAGCCAGAGTGGCGTTTCCCGTTTCGTAAGCGTGCCGATAGGCGCTTTTCCAATCGTTGCGCGAAGCGTCATGAGGCCACAATTTATCGCTGACTTTGACATGCGCGGTGACCTTTGTGGTGGGTGCCTCTCTTGTCGACCAGTACACCCAGGTCAATAGATAAGGCCGGCCATCAGATGCCATGGGCCGGCTACTCGCGATGAATTTCCTGATGCTGCCGGCAAATCGGGTGTGATCGTCAGCATTAAATTCTGGGCCATAGGACGGGGAAATTCTTGGCGTCTTGTCCGGCATCTGACCCTGCCAATAGGGGACGGCCAACAGCAGCTTGCCGGTTGCCCTTTCGGAGAATTCCCACAGCAGTTCACCCTGGCCTGCATTGCTGGTGTTGACTTTGACCTGAACATCACTTGACAGTGTTTTGGTAAAAGAAACACTCAGGCATGTTCCCGGGCGGACCGGTATTCTCTGGGTCCAGTTGTTGTTTTCGCTCTTCCATACAAAGCATGCTGGATCGCCCTCTTGCGCAAGCTCGAGGCGGATGTAGGGGTTCTCCAGTGCCTGATCGACCAGGGGCTTGGGCGAACCGGATTGCTCAATCAACCACTTTGAACCGGCCGTATCGATTTCAACAAATGGAATCTGACCCCCAACAAACATACCCTCAATGGCGCGACTGAGATCAATCCCGCCCGTATACATGCCCTTGAATGGGATGGGGGTTTTCTGCTCGGCAAGCAAAGCGTCGGCCTTCTTCTGTGCGTAAGCGGTGAGCCTTGGGTTTTTGTCCCCGAACAGGAAGTTCAAGGGCACGATGACCGGCGCCAGAATGATGGCCGCAGGCAGCAGCAAATCAGAGACCCCGCTGGGGTCGGCCGTACCGGCCCGCCCGGGGCCAGGCAGCACGCCAAGAGCCAGTGCCATCAAGACCGAAATCGTCCTCCCATTCTGGGTGGGATGCGCGACCATGCGGCATAAGCGTGAGAAGGTATGCATTTCGAGGATTCCGTGAACGTGAGCGCAGTGTAGGCCGACGAGCTCCTGCTGTCCGCGTTCACGCTAGGCTTTGTCCAGCAGCTTGGAGATAAGCCGCCAGTGCTGAGGCTCCACAGGCGTGATTGACAGCCGGTTGCCCTTGCGCAGGATCACCAGGTCCGCCAGCGCCTCATTGGCGCGCAGTTCGGGCAAGGCCAGGTTGCGCGTTTTCTTCAACACCTGCACATCGACCAGCAGCCAGCGCGGCTCTTCGCGCTTGGCCTTGGGATCGTAGTAGGGCGACTTGGGGTCAAACTGCGTAGGGTCAGGGTAGGCCGTCGACGCCACACGCGCGATACCGACAATGCCCGGCTCGGCGCAACTCGAGTGGTAGAACAGCACGCCGTCGCCGACTTTCATCCCATCACGCATGAAGTTGCGCGCCTGGTAGTTGCGAACACCGACCCAGGGGACCGTCGAGTTTTTCGCTGAGAGCGCGTCGTCGACGGAGCACTCTTCGGGTTCGGATTTCATGAGCCAGTAGCTTGTCATGGTCTATAAATAATCGAAATTGACAATGAGGACAACGAGTTACTAATGAACTTTATGGGCACGAGTTTCATTGTTATATTTCTGCTCTCGACGAACAAAGGCGATTACACCGCCTTCCATGATGGATTGGATATCTCTCCTTACATGCGGTTCTTCAACCGGTCCAATGTGAGGAACTAAGAAAGTCGATCCATCTGCATTTTTTTCCTCTGTTGTTCTTACGCAAAGTGAACCCGCCTTATTCTCCAATGCGATAACCTGCTCAGCGTCCCCCAACACCGGGATGTTGGCATTGTGCGAAACCACAATAAGTTGCCGGTGCCACCGACTTTGGCGTAGCTCTTTAACTACTAGTTTTGATATCCACTCGGAATCCAAGTCATCTTCCGGTTGATCGAGGACGAGCGGTTCTCGCCCATGATGCAAAACGAACGCAAGCATCGCGGCAGTTCTTTGACCAGGAGAACCCTGAGAAACAGACTGCCAATCTCCGTCCCGCTGTGGCTTTCCATTCTCTCGTAAGAATTTCATTCCTACAACATCATCCGGCAATTGCGTCGCGATTCGTAATCTTGCTGATTCCTCCACGGATGCCAATCGTTCCAAAAAAGGCAATCGGAAGCTGGTGACCCGTTGGAACTCCTTAGAGTCCTTGTCGGTGAGAAATGCCTGCCACGCAGCAATTCGCTCCTCTAGTCCAATTGGATCACCATTCCAGAGCCACGTCGCTAGCTTCTTCGTCTCCTCTACAAATCCATCACTACGCAATGTTGAGATTGCACGAACTGTTTCAATCCATGGGTCGGCATCGCGAAAAACTTCAGTGCTGAACCTTAAGCGTCCACTTCGAAGTTCTATGCTGCTAAAAAGTTCTTGACGCGCTTCTCTACGCTGCTGAAAAAGAGTCAAGATGGCTTGCCATGCGGTGGTACTGGCTGCAAGTGCAGCTTCTAGTTTCGATTCTTTTTCTTCAAGTTGTCGTATTGTTTCTCGGCTGCGATTAAGTTCCTCTTGCAGGCGGCTAAATTCTGCTGGGGACAATCCTTGGGCTGAAAGCTCCTCTTTATACGATTGAAGATCAGCTTCTGCAGCGCGAACCTGTTCACTCCACTCGCTCGCATTGACTTCCTCCTCAAAAGCGGAAAGGCTTTGAGTTGTAGTTGTTGCGGCTTTCGACAATAAGTCGGAGAAAGATGTGGTGACGGCGTTTAGGCGTGCTGCTAAAGCTGCATAGCTCGGAGTGAGCGAAGCGCTATCAATATCTAGCGCAATGACCTGTTTGCTCAATGTTGATGCAATGACTTGTATCGCCTCAACTGTTTCTTTCAGCTCTGCTTTTCGAGTCTCCAAGCCTGAGTGCTCTTGTTGGCGTGATTCAATAGTTGCAAGCCGTTCCTTAACTGCTGAGGCGGCAAATGCTTGAACCTGTCCTTCGAGAATCGCAGATCGAGATTTCAAGGCAGGGAGTTGAGCCAGATCGTGCTTTAGCAGAACGTACGTTCGATGTTCGTTTCCCCAATGTGCGCGTGCGTCATCTAGTTTTCGCGAGAAACTGTTTGAAGAAAAATTAGAGTTGCCGAAAGATGCGCCAAAATTGAACCCAAACCCATTGCTCGAAAAGGCGCTTGCATCGACCAACGCAAGAAGACTTCGCGATGTTAGATGTGGATCATTTTTATCGCCCGCAGCTCGTTCAAACAATTCCTTCTGATTTATAACGGTAGCAAAGAAGGTGGTGGGAATGCGCTGTCCGTCGACATTAGTAGTGCTTCCATTCTCCAGGGACCACTCAGCAGTTTGTTCAACTTGTGATTCTTGAATTCGATGCCTTGAAATAAGGCGGGCTTCCGCAAATACAGTTGCAGAAAATTCCTCTACTTCAGATTTCAGGCGCGTCGGCAAGCTTTCGCTTGAGGAATAGAGCTGGCGTAGCGCTGAGACTACCGACGATTTTCCACTACCTCGGCCACCAATAATTACGTTTAAGCCTGGATGAAAATTCAAGCTTAACGGCGACATTGAGTTAGTTAGGGTGCCGCCTAGTTCAATGGATGAAATCCAGGAATGTCTTATGTTATTGGGGTTTCGTTCTGGGAAGTTTGCTAGCGCCGGCGCCCAATCGCATAGGATTCGTGATTCATGATCAAGGCAAGCTTGCCGTAGTGCTTCGATCGTTGGCTCGCCCATTCTTATCCATGTATATCGTTTCCCTAGGTCAGCTATGGCATAAGCGTCAGACGTTGCTACAAATGCCATATCAGGTAGCCTTGGGAAGTCATTGGCCTCTCTACGTTTAAAACGAGCACCGAATGAATCGCCTTGGGGATTGGAGCAGTCGCCGGGGTCGAGGGCTACCAGCCGTTCGTGATGCAAGGCCTTCCAACGGAGGTCTCCGCGGACGGTGTCTTTCGAAGCGATGCCGTTGTCGCTTAGCGCATGGGGAGCTATCGCGAGATAGCCATCTGGTAGTTTGTTTAGTATTTGTTCGAGAGTTTTGGATGCTGGTGTTGGGACTTCGCTTACGCCCTGCAAGCGATATCGCGGAAACTCATCGCTAAAACCCACAATCCCGTGGAGCAGTCGATCAAAGTCCTGCGAAGTTTTGTCTCTGTCTCCAATGATGAGGAGGTGAACTCCGTCGGCTCCGGTGTTGGTTGTAATTTCGCAGCCAGGAAATACACATACTCCATGGCGTGCTCCAGCCGCTTTAGCGTCGTCAATCCACTCACCAGTATTGTGATCGGCGAGAGCTATTACATCTATCTCCTTTGCTCGCAATGCGAGCATGTAGTCGTCTAGAAATCGTATTCGTTCAGTTACGCGTATGTTCGGATTTGCATCTTTTAGCCGGTAGTTCGAATCTGGTGGAAACTTGAAATGCCAGGCTGGAGTTGCCACTTGAAGGTCACATTTCCACCATTTGCTTTGCGTCATAGTCGTTGCCGTTTAAGAACTGATTCATTCATTTTGACGTCATCCACGATTGCAGTTCTCATTTACTTCAAGCGGAAGTCGTGAAAGAAAGGTTATACGTAAAGGCGCGATACGGGTTGATGAATAGCTTTGCTGGTACTGCCAGGCCAATTTATTTATTTGGCTTGGCCAACCTTACCGCTTTGTTGGAATGGCTACATCCGCCTTTTGTAGGAGGAAAACCCTTGGCCGGAGAAAGGTAGAGGTGAATTCCCGCATTGGTGATAGAACCGCAACTTGACGGATCGACACCGCGCACTGGGATGCCAATCGGCGCAGCCAGTAAATCGGTGCCCGATCCGTCGTCAAGATCTGCCCCGCTCGAAGCGGCTGGCTGCACCGGGTGTAGTACAGCGCCAGCCAAGATAGCAGGCGCCCTGAGCCGGATTGCCGTTGCGTGTGTGGGCAGCGGATATCGCGCCAAAACTCGGGGATGCACAGCGGCTCTGCTGGACGGCAGGGCGTTGATGACTCTGCTGCAACGCTAGCGCGTCGTCATCCAAGCAGCCATAGCATCCAGCAGTTCGTCGCGCACCTGCGCATCGGTGCGGCCTGAACGCACCAGCACATGAAAAGCGTGGTCGGCGCCATCCACGATGTGCAGGGTGGCCTTTTTGCCGAGCTTGGCTGTGGCCTGCGTGACCAGGTCCAGGTCGGCGAGGGCATCGCGCGTGCCTTGCAGAAAGAGCATAGGCAGTTTGACGCCCACCAGGTGCGCGGCGCGTTCGGTGGAAGGTTTGCCGGCCGGGTGCAGTGGAAAGCCCACCAGCACAAGGCCCTTCACGCCGGGCAAGGGCTCAGCCGCCTGAGCCTGCGTGCTCATGCGCCCGCCGTAGGACTTGCCGCCGGCAAACAGCGGTACACCCGCAGGCATATGCCGCGCCGCTTCAGCGACCGCTGCCCGGATTGACGCATGCGCGACGCGGAAATGGTTGCGCCGGAAGGGAGCGGAATCGTCAGTGAAAGGGGGCGTGTCGACATCAAGGGGGAGCGTGCGGGGTGGCATTCATTCCTGGGGTTTTGCCGCAGGATCGGCGATCCCGGGCGGCAGGCGGTTCAACAGCCAGCGGATCGCCAGGGGGACCAGTACCAGGTCGTCGGCAATGCCGATGACGGGCAGGACGTCGGGGATGAGATCAATCGGTGAGAACAGGTAAAGCGCAATCGCCGCGGTCCCCCATTTCAGCCAGGCGGGCGCTTCGGGGTGGCGCAGGGCCGTCCACAGCCGCCGTGCATCGCCGCGTACCAGGACCCAGAGCAAAGTCAGGCGTTTGAACATGAAAACTCCTTGGGTGAAGGTGCAGGCCCGGCGGGCCGCTGGCATCCAGATGGTGCTGCTTGCCTGGGCTGCAAGGGCATTGACGGGGCGTTACATTCGCGCGGGCGTTTGGCTGGTTCTTTCCTGCTCCTTCCTCCTTTGGGGGAAGGTTGGGATGGGGGCCCGCGGCGCTTGATGGCACCGCGGCTTTGGGTTGGAGGCCGGTTGGCCCCCATCCCTGCCTTCCCCCAGCGGGGGAAGGGGTAAGAGGAGGTCAGTGCGCCAGATCGGCCACCAGCTTGTTGGCCGCCTGGACAGCCTCATCGCGCGTGGGCCAGGTCCTGTCGTCGCTGTCGTGCAGGGGCGGCAGCGATTCAACATGCACCACATCGATGTACCAGGGACCGTCAGGGAGATGGCACAGCCTGGCCATGTAGTGCCTGCCGTTCGCGACGCCGGGGACGTATTCCTCGATCGGTTCCGGCTCTTCTGCTTCTTCCGCTTCTTCTGGTTCGGGGTTCATCGGCTTTCTTTCCAAATCCCGATTATCCGCAAAGGGTGCCGCTAGTCCTTGAGATCCACCTTGAGCGCCGCGAGCTTTTTGGCGTAAGCGTCCCTGCGTTTGGCGGCTTTTCCCGCGGTCTCGATGGCCATCTGGATCGCCTTAGGGCCCTTTGCGGCGACCGTTTTGATCAAGCCGAATTTGTAGGCCGCCTCTGCCTCCGCCCTCCGGTAAGTGGCGATGAGCTCGGCATGGGCAATAAGTGAATTCATGGAGTAACTTTTTACTGGTTCTACTGGTGGCCTGCACCTAGGATTTAAAACGCAACTCTACCGCGCCGGCTCCCGCTATGTGACCGCGCACGGTCGCATCCATGGGTGCGTTCAGCAGGCCGGTACACGACCCGGTGGTCACGATCTGGCCTGCACTAAGCGGCTGGCCGTGTTCGGCGCAGTGCAACGCCAGCCATGCCAATAGGCGCCAGACGTCTTGCGCCGGATTGCCGCCGCGGGTGTGGGCGGCGGAGGTCGCACCAAAACTCAGCGACGCCTCAAGCGTGCGCAACTCAATATGTGCAGGCAACAGCGCCGACGGGCTGCCCAGCACCAGGGCGCCGTGGCATTGCAGGTCGGCCAGCTGGGCCAGCGGTTCGGCGGTATGCCCATCGGCCAGGCGGCTTTCCACAACCTCCATCACTGGCAGCACCGCATCAAAGGCTTGGGCCAGTTCGGCGGGTGCCAGCAATTTTCCCTTGGGGTCCAGGTCACGGCCCAGCCGGAAGGCGATTTCGACCTCGACACAGCGCCATCGCCAGGCAGGGCCTGTGAGCGTGACACCTGAAGCATGTATACCCGAGACGGGCAGCGGTGCGCAATGGGGTTCGATGTGCGGGCCTTTGGCGCCTACCTTCCAGCCGGCGATGGGGCCTATGGCTGCGAGTGTCGCGTCCTGAATCGCGTAGGCGCCGGCGCGGTCGGCGGGGACGATACCGCGCCAGGGCACGGCGGGGCCGTCGTTTCGTGCGGCGATCAATAGCTGTGCAGCTTGTTGTGGAGTCATGATTCGGTCGTGGCGGCCTTTGTTTTTTGCGTTCATCGTACACATCCCGGCATGCCACCGATCACGCCGCCTGTGCATTAGCATAGGCAATGTGCGATCCGTACCGCACTCAATGAAGAATCAATAAGGGATGGAAATGATCAACCGATGCCTCACTTTGTTCGCGGCTTTTTGGGTGGTGCTGCTGGCAACGGCTTGCGCTCCGCAATCAGAACTGCTTTATAAAGACCGGAAATTGCTGAGCGGTGAGAACGGTCTCCTGGTGGGATCTCTCGGTTACAGGACCTCCACGGGTCAAGCGGTAGCGCCATCGCTGAAGACGCCCTGGATAGGCGTTTTCGTGAAGTCAATTTCCAATCCTTCCATGAAGGAACTCTATTTCGGGAATACCGTTGCAGCCGGGGCGAAAGGCGGTTGGCGAGATGCCGAGGCCGTTGTACGGACCGATGAAGGGGGGCGGGTGTTGATAGGGTACAAGCTGCCTCCGGGCGAGTACGAAGCTTCCGGGTATGGTGTTGATCTTCTCGGCGGACCGGTCAGTTGGTCGGCTCGCCCCAGGCTTCGAGTACCCATGCGATTTTCTGTCACCGCGGGAGCGATCACCTATATAGGATTTCACGAGGTAGATCTGTCCGGTGCGGCGAGTTTTCTCGACATGTCGGCTCCAGGGCGGGCAAGTGTTCACGCCTGGGAGAAATTTGACGACGACACGGCGCTTCTGTATGTGATCAGGCCGGATCTTTCAGGTGCGCCTATCCAGGACGCCGCCAAAATTTTTCCTCGCAGCCCGCGCTAGTTGCGGGCACAAGTTTTGGCGTGATGCCCCCTGGCTTCCCGAGCCGGCTTTCGCCAGCGGCCTGGAGGCGTCCGGCCGCGACGGCTGAGCCGCCGCTCACCGCTGTCAACACACTCGGTTACCATGCTTTCCTATAAAACCGGAGGAGGGCGGGCAGATGATCGTCGGCATCGATTTGGGAACAACGAACAGCCTGGTGGCGGTGTGGCGCAATGGTCGGCCTGAGCTGATCCCCAACGCCTTGGGCGAGGTGCTCACGCCCTCGTGCGTCAGCATCGATGAGGACGGCTCGGTGCTGGTGGGCAAGGCGGCGCTGGAGCGCGCACAGACCCATCCCGAGCGGACGGCGCGGACCTTCAAGCGCTACATGGGGAGCGACAAGGTCGTGAACCTGGGCCAGCAGGCTTTCCGCGCCGAGGAGCTGTCGGCGCTGGTGCTGAAGTCGCTCAAGGCCGACGCGGAAGCCGCGCTCGGCGAAGAGGTGACCGAGGCCATCATCACCGTGCCGGCCTATTTCTCCGATGCGCAGCGCAAGGCCACACGCGCCGCGGGCCAGATGGCCGGCCTCAAGGTGGACCGCCTTGTCAATGAGCCCACGGCCGCGGCGCTGGCCTACGGCATCCACCAGCTGGGCGCGGAGACGCGCTTCCTGGTTTTCGACCTGGGCGGCGGGACCTTCGACGTGTCCATCCTGGAGATGTTCGAGGGCGTGATGGAGGTACGGGCTTCGGCGGGCGACAACTTCCTGGGCGGCGAGGACTTCGTCACCGCGCTGGTGGACCATTTCTTCAAGCACAAGGACGTGCCGGCCGGCCTCAGGCGCGACGCCGGCTTCATGTCGCGGCTGCAGGCCCAGGCGGAGGCGGCCAAGCGCGCGCTCAGCCTGCGGCCCACGGCCACCATGTCCGCCACGCACATGGCGCTGGACGGCGAGCGCGAATACCAGATGGACGTGGATGAGTCGTCGCTGGCCGAGGTTTGCGCGCCGCTGCTCAAGCGCTTGCGCGCACCGGTGGAGCGGGCCTTGCGCGACGCCAATCTGCGCAGCGGCGACCTGGAGGCCATCGTGCTGGCGGGCGGCGCCACGCGCATGCCCCTCGTACGCAAGCTGGTGACCAGCCTGTTCGGCCGCTTCCCGGCGATAGACCACAACCCGGACGAAGTCGTTGCGCTTGGCGCGGCGGTGCAGGCCGGGCTCAAGGCCAGGGACGCCGCGCTGGACGAGGTTGTGATGACCGACGTGTCGCCGTATTCGCTGGGTGTCGCGATCAGCAAGCGCATCTCGGCCACGGCGTCGACGCATGGGCACTTCGACCCCATCATCGAGCGCAACAGCCCGGTGCCCATCAGCCGGGTCAAGAGCTACGTGCCCACCAATGAAAACCAGTCGACCGTGTCGCTGAACATCTTCCAGGGTGAGTCGCGCATGGTTGCCGACAACGTTCACCTGGGAGACCTGGAGATCCGGCTGCCGCAGCTTCCGCTGGAGGATTGCGCGGTGGAAGTGCGCTTCACCTATGACGTCAACGGCCTGCTGCAGGTGGAGGCGACCATTCCCAAGACCCAGGACAAGTTCAGCGTGGTGATCGAGGGCAATCCCGGCCTTCTGACCGAGCGGGAGATTGCCGACCGGCTCAAGGCCTTGGCCGGGCTGAAGATCCATCCGCGCGACCAGATGGACAACCGCACGCTGCTGGCGCGTGCCGAGCGCATCTACCAGCAGTTGCGCGGCGAGGCGCGTGAATGGCTGGCCGGCCGCATCGTCGGTTTTGAGGCGGCGCTGGCCACTCAGGACAAACGCAGCATCGCGCCGGTGCACAAGGCCCTACAGAAGGCGCTGGACGACATCGAAAGCGACGACAGGCTTTTTGACGTGAGCGCGCAGGATGCGACGCAGGACTCGGACTGATGGACGCGCCGGCCCTGTTTGCGCGGCTGCAGCTGCGTCCCGACGCGGATGAGCGTGACGTCCGCCGCGCCTACGCGCGCGAACTGAAGCAGATCGACCCCGAAACCCAGCCCGGCGCTTTCCAGGAGTTGCGCGAGACCTACGACCAGTTGCTGTGGTGGCTGCAGCGGCAGAAGGTTGAAAAGCAACTTGAGGAGGAAAGCCGGCAGGCTGAACAGGCCGAGCATGCGGACGCGGGCCGGGCGCCCGTGGCCGGCCCGGCGCCTGCCGATGCGCAAGCGGTTGCCATGCCGGAAGATGCGCCACTCCCCGGGCCAACCACCACCGCGCAGCCGGCCAGTCCTGAAGTGCTGGGCCGTGAAGTACTGGAAATGCTGATCGGGCAGCTCCAGGTACAGGCCTGGATAAACGGCGACGACGCCGAAGACGCGCTCGTGCGCTTGCTGGATGATGAACGCCTCATCAATGTGGATGCGCGCCGGTATTTTGAGTGGGGCGTGGCGCAGATACTGTCCGAAGGCTGGCGGCCGGGCCATGAACTGCTGTTCGCGCCGGCCACGGAGGTCTTTGGCTGGGACGCCGACCGCAGCCGCCTGCTCCAGTTCGGCCGGGCCGGGCATATCGTGGATGCGGCCATCGAGGAGATGGCGCTGTTCGACACCCAGGAGTGGCAGTATCGCGAGGAGCAGAAAGAAGTGATCCGCCGTACGCGCAGCCCCGACCGGCTGACGCTGAAGCATCTCTTTACCCACCTGCCGGTCGCGGAAATGGTTTTCAGCCATTTCCCGAACTGGCTGCACATCATTGCGAATCCCGCGACGGTGACGCAATGGCAGGCGTGGCACAAGGAAACACCGGGCTGGCGGCGCAAGCTGGCGTCGGTCGGCCGGTCCCGCACGGTGAAGGGTCCGGCCAGCGCGCCGCAGAAAAAGGCCTCATCGGTAGGCGCCGGCTTCGTGCTTGTTTTTTTTCTGCTGATGGGTGTGAACGCGCTGAACTCGGTGCTCAAAGACCGGAGCCCTGCGCCGATCGGCTCGAGCCATCAAAGCTTCAACCCGCCGCGCCTGGACGGCGCCGTGCCGCAATCCGATCCGGCCAAGGTTGTATCGGACAAGCTGACTTCGACGGTGCCTTTGCCGCGAGGTATCAAGGCGGACGCCGACCCGGCCCAGGCGCGCATCGACGCCGCCTTCTTCGCCAAAAAACGGCCCAACGCTGAGTTGTGCCTGGATGCCTCGGACCTGGCGCGCATGAATCCCGAAACGCACAGGCGGGGCGAGCTAGGCCAGAAGTTTGATGCCTTTGTCATGGACTGCCTGGTCAAAAAGCTGGCCGTGATGCATACCGATGCCTTCGAGCCTTCTTATCGGCGCGAGCAGGCCCGGCTAAAGGCGGAGATCCATGTACTGACGAGCCGGCCCTTGCAGATATCGCCGCCTGTGGAGCCTTTCCGCCGGAACGCGGACATGGACATTCCGAGCTACAAGTTTGTCCCCGACAAACCCAACCCGTTTGCGACGCCCGAAGTGCCCAGGCTGGTCACCGAGCCCAACGGTTCGGGGGTTCGGTACGAGATCAAGTAGGGGCGGGTGCCCCGCAGCCTTGGCCGTCGCAGGGCTTGTTCCTGGGGGAGCCGCGAATCGTCGCTCAGTTTTTTTTGCAAAGCCGGCCGAAGGCATTCCCGTCAGCGCGAAGCCTGGGGGGAATGCATAAAACCCGCCGCGACCGATCACGCATGACACGGTTGGATCAGTGGGTCTTTGCATTGATGGCATCCAGCGCTTCTTGTGCGGCGACGCTGCAATCCGGATCGTCATCGCCCAGCAAAAGTTCCAGGGCCGGCACTGCTGTGATGGCAAGGGGGCCGAGCCCGCCAAGTGCGTTTGCCGCCGCGGAGCGGGGATGCCTGGTGTCCGTACTTTCGATGATGCGAACCAGGTGTGGGATGGTCCGCGGGTCAGCCGCTATCCGCGCCAGGGCGATCGCGCATGCAGTCGACAGCACATCGCCGGCTGATTGCAAACCTTCGACCAACTGCGGCGCGGCGGAAATGGCCGCGGGGCCCATTTCTCCCAATGAAAAAGCAGCCCACCCCGCGCGTGGGTCGTCCTGCGCCTGCACAAGTGTGAGGAGCTGTGGGATCGCGGCTACACCCACACGCGCCAGTGCCCGGCTCGCCGCAGACCGGACAACCGGGCTTGGACGACCGAGAGCTGCCAGCAAAGCCGCCATGACCGGGGGATCCGCCGAGGCCATGGATCCCAGTGCGTCGGTTGCGGCCCATTGGAGATCCCAGTTGTCTTCGTCTTGCATTGCCTCGATGAGCCGGGGAAGGAGGGGCGCGGCCGCCGGACCCAGCTCGCAGATCACGTCGCAAACAGACTCGTCGTAGTCGTCAAAGACCCGTGCAAGCGCGGGCAGCGACTCGTTGACGCGCCGGTCAATTTTCCACAAGGCTTTCGACGCGGGCACAACGCATTCGTCAATATTCAGTGCGGCCACCAGGGCGTCGATGGCTTCCAGCGGAGCGGGGCGGATCAAACCCAAAATGTCGCAGACCTGTGACGCGGAAGTGGTATCCCGATTTAGCCATTGACAAAGGTATGCAGCATGAGCAGACATATCTATCTGGGGGGCAAGACGTGCCAGCTGTGACAGGACAGCGTTCAACACTCTTTTGGTGGGGTCCTGTTTCAATATGCCAAGCATGATTTCGGCATGGTCTGGAGCCGGCAGTCCCAGGGATTCGATGAGGTAAAGCGCTGACCAGCGCGTATCCTCATCGGCATCATTCAGCGCGGAGAAGATGAGCGGGCGATAGCCGCGCAGGCGCGCGGGCTCATCCATGCGTTTTCCGATATTCCCGAGGGCATGGAGCGCGGAACGGCGATCCGAGGTGATCCCGAACTCCACCAGTTGAAAGAGGGATTCGACGGTTCGGCTGTCGCAATCGTGGACGAGGCCTAAAGCCCAGGCTGCGCGTGAGCGGACGTTTTCTACGGGGTCTTGCAGCAGGCGCCGAAGTGAATCGCTTGCTGGGCGCGCTTCGTCGCCGATATTGCCGATCGCCCATGCAGCGCGTTGCCGCACCTCTGGGTCAATATCCAGAAGACTGTCAATGAGCGGCTCGATGCTCTGAGGTTTGCAATAAGCAAGGGCCCAGAGCGCGCTTTCCGCCGTTTTGGGATCGCCATCACCCAGGCGTTCGATTAACACCGGAATAGCCGCGGCAGCTTTGGGACCCACCTTGAACGCCAGGTCATAGAGGGCCTCGACCGCTTTCCGCTTTTCATCCGCGCCAGGGCTTCGCGCCTTGACGACAAGTTTGCCGATGATTGTGGGCAGCTCTCTGTCATCTGGCGGCGGGGTGTCCCAGTTCATTGATGTCATGCGGGAGAGGGTTCACCGCTTCGACCCGCTTGCCGAAAATCTGTGCTCGAAGGCCGTTGAGGCAGCCGCAGTCCGGTTTTGACTTCCACGGTCTCTGCCAGCAGTTGCCCCTTCTTCCACACCTTGAGCCGGTTCGCCCGCAAGCGGATCGCCTCCACCGAGTCACGCGCCTGCAGCAGCACAAAACTCGCATCGCAGCCCACGTCCAGTCCGTAGCCCTGCAGGTGCATGACCCTGGCGGCATTGACCGTCACCGCGTCAAAGCACTGGCGTATGCCTTTCTGGCTGGTCATCTGGGCCACGTGCAGGCCCATGTGGGCGACTTCCAGCATGTCGGCGCTACCCATGCCGTACCAGGGGTCCATCACGCAGTCGTGGCCGAAGGCGACGTTGACGCCTGCGGCCATCAGTTCGGGCACGCGGGTCATGCCGCGGCGTTTGGGATAGGTATCGTGGCGGCCTTGCAGGGTGATGTTGATCAGAGGGTTGGCGATGACGCTGACGCCGCTTTCGGCGATCAGGGGCAACAGCTTGGAGACGTAGTAGTTGTCCATGCTGTGCATGGAGGTGCAGTGGCTGCCGTTGGCGCGGCCTTGCAGGCCCAGGCGCTGGGCCTCGTACGCCAGGGTTTCGATGTGGCGCGACAGCGGGTCGTCGGATTCGTCGCAATGCATGTCGACCAGCAGGCCGCGTTCGGCCGCGATCTCGCAGAGCAGCTTGACGCTCGCGGCGCCGTCGGCCATGGTGCGTTCAAAGTGCGGGATGCCGCCGACCACGTCCACGCCTTTGGCTAGAGCGCGCATCAGGTTCTCGACGCCGCCTGGCGTTCGCAGCACGCCGTCCTGCGGGAATGCGACCAGCTGCAGGTCGATATAGGGTGCGACCTGTTTCTTCACCTCCAGCAGCGCATCGACGGCCAGCAGGCTGGCGTCGCTGGTGTCGACGTGGCTGCGTATGGCGAGCAGGCCTTTGGCGACGGCCCAGTCGCAGTAGGCGAGGGCGCGTTCGATGATGGCCTCGGCCGTCAGCAGCGGTTTGAGTTCTCCCCACAGCGCGATGCCTTCCAGCAGCGTGCCGCTTTCATTGACGCGCGGCAGGCCGTAGCTCAGCGTGGCGTCCATGTGGAAATGGGGGTCTACGAAGGGCGGGCTTAGCAGGTAGCCGCCGGCGTCTATCGTCTCCTTGGCCGGTGCCTGCAGGCCCGCCTGGACGGCGGTGATCTTGCCGTTCTGTACGGCGATGGACATATTGCTGCGGCCGTCGGGCAGGGTGGCGTGGGTGATCAGGAGGTCGAGCATGGCAGTGGGCCTTGTGTGGGGTGTCAGCGGGCGCGCTGAGTGCGGTAGCGGTACTGGCCGTTGGCCGGACCGACTTCGATGGTGATGCGGCGGAGCTTGTCGTCATGCCCTGAGGAGGCGCGCGCCGTGAGCACGATGCCGGTCGGCGTTGCGCGGCAGCTGAGGCCGCTGAGCGTGATTTCCGAGTGGTCGTTGTTCATCTCCGTAATCCCCGCCGTGTGCTCGGCATGCAGGCTGCCGTTGGCGTCGCGCGTCATCCACTGAACATACAGAAAGGATTGTGCGTACTGGTCGGCGTGCAGAACGCGATAGGTCCCCTGCTTGTCTTTGCCGCACGTCCCGCACATCTGTATCCAGCTGACGGCGTCGGGTGTCTTGAAGGTGTCGTAGCTGTAGTTGCTACCGAGTGCCTGCGCACTCGCGCAGCCCAGCGCCAGCAAGGCCGCCAGCAGCGCGCCTGGTAGGGCGGTGGTCTTTGTCATCAGCGTTCACCTTTTCGATACGGTTTCATCCAGGCGTGGGTGACGGGGAGGTCTGGCATGGCGTGGGCCCTTCAACTGCGATTTTGCGGGTCCGCGGACCAGCGTGCGCGAGGCAGGCGGTATATACAGCATCGCCGGTCTGGGTTGCCCTGGGGGTAGGCCCAGTGGTCGAATTCATCGGCAGGGCTTTCCTGCATGCCCAGGCGCTGCATGACGGCGCGCGAGCGGGTGTTGCGCAGCGTGGTCAGCGCGACGATCTCTTCCAGGCCCAGGGACTCGAAGCCGGCGCGCAAGGCCAGGCGTGCCGCCTCGGTGGCCAGGCCCAGGCCCCAGAACTGCGGTGCGAGCCGCCAGCCCACTTCCACGCAAGGGCCGATGGGAAATTCCGGATCGGGAATGTTAAGGCCGGTGAAGCCGGCGAATTGCGGGGCCGTCGCTCCTTCGGCCAGGTAGTCCAGGGCCCAGAGTCCCCAGCCGCGTTCGTTGATCTTGCGGCTCATGCGATCTATCCAGGCGTCGCTTTGCTCACGCGTGAGCACCGCCGGAAAGTGGCGCATGACCTCGGTATCGGCCGTCATGGCGGCAAACGGGTCGCGGTCGGCGTCCTGCCACGGGCGCAGCCGCAGGCGCGGGCTGGCCAGCAAGGCCGGTGCGATGGCGGCGGCACCGCCGGGCGCCCATTCGATGCTCGCGGCTTCAAGGCCGCCGCCCAGGGCGTCCAGCAGCAGCTGGCGCTCGGCTTGTTTGCGGGCGGTTTTTTCATTGAGGAAAGTCGGGTCGACGCTTTCCGGTTGGCGGCTGCGCATCAGCGCTCACCCTTGCGATACGGTTTCATCAAGGCCTGAGGATACGCCGCCTTGCGCGCCACCAGCACCAGCGCGAGGATGGACAGCAGGTAGGGCAGCATCAGGTAGACCTGGTAGGGCACGTTGACCAGGCCGGCGGTCTGCAGGCGCAGCTGCAAAGCGTCAAAAAACGCGAACAGCAGCGCGCCCAGCAGCGCCTTGCCGGGCCGCCACGAGGCGAACACCACCAGCGCCACGCAGACCCAGCCGCGGCCGTTGACCATGTTGAAGAAAAAGGCGTTGAAGGCCGACAGCGTGAGGAAGGAGCCGGCCACGCCCATCAGGGCCGAGCCGGCGACGATGGCCGCCGTGCGTGTGGCCGCGACGGAGACCCCCTGGCCTTCGGCGGCCTGCGGGTTCTCGCCGACCATGCGGATGGCCAGGCCGGCCGGCGTGCGGTAGAGCAGCCAGGTGACCAGCGGCACCAGGGCCAGGGCCAGCAGGGTGAGCGKGGTTTGCGCGGCCAGCACGTCAAAACCCGTGCCATCCAGCCAGTGCATGGGTGCAAACGGTGTCACGGTGGGCGGGGTGTCGACCTTGGGGAAACTCACGCGGTAGCCGTAATAACTGAGCGAGGTGGCCAGCAGGGTAATGCCCAGGCCGGCGACGTGCTGCGACAGCGCCAGGCCCACGGTGAGGAAGGCGTGCAGCAGGCCGAAGGCCGCGCCGGTCAGCGCGGCCACGCCCACGCCGACCCACAGCGGCGCGCCGCCGTACACGGCCAGCCAGCCGCTGAAGGCGCCGGCGACCATGATGCCTTCGATGCCGAGGTTGAGCACGCCGGCACGCTCGCAGAGCAGCACGCCGAGTGTGCCGAGGATCAAAGGCGTGGCGATGCGCAATACCGCGATCCAGAAGGGGGCGGCGGCGAGGATGTCGAGAAGCTCGCTCATGACGTCAACTCTGGGTG
>NZ_JBFUBU010000064.1:0-22684 GCF_056405595.1 Polaromonas sp. P1_G1 | reverse complement strand
CCCTACGCCTGGATAGGCGGCGAGGACCGCGTCAAGGCCCTGGTCGAGCGCTTCTACGATTTGATGGACCTGGAACCGGGCTACAAAGCCCTGCGCGCCGCGCACGGCAGCACACTCGACAATGCCCGGCAGCGCCTGTTCTGGTTTCTGTGCGGCTGGCTGGGCGGGCCGCAGTACTACACCGACCGTTTCGGCCATCCGCGCCTGCGCATGCGCCACATGCCGCAGCAGACCGGTGGCGGCTCGATCGGGATTGCCGAGCGCGACCAGTGGCTGGCGTGCATGGACCAAGCCATGCGTGAGACCGGGGTGGATGACGGCCTGCGCACGCGGCTCAATGCGTCTTTTTTCCAGACGGCAGACTGGATGCGCAACCGGGGCGAGTGACGATTCTTGAGTTCGGCCCGGCGCGTGAGCGCTATTTCTCCACGGGCCTGGAGCATTCCGATGCACAGGGGGCTAAACCCAGGGTTCGCTTGATTCCCACCGCGCCGATGTAGTCCGACTTGAGCCCTCTTGTGTAGGTGATGTGCATTTCTTCACCATAGTGCGGCTGGTCGAAGTCCCAGGCCCAGTAGGTTCTATCGTTGGTGTCAAACAAGAAGAATTGCCCCGCGCCGGGAAGCGAGATGTTTTTGTTGAACTGCTTGCCCAGCACCTTGCTTTGCTGCTCAAGCGTGCGCCTTAAGCGGTCGTGCGGCTGCCCTTGAACTACTTGGGGACTTTCCTGGTTGTCTCTTGCAGCTCTTTGGGCAGCCGGAACCACGGGCTCTTCCTCTCCCAGCCCCAGCAGGTTCCAGTAGATGTGCTGGTACGCGTAGCCTTCCCGTCCCAGTTTCCAGATACGCGCCGGCAGCCCGGTGTTATCAAAATCGCTCGCCTCGCCGTTGGGCCCGGAGAAAATGGAAAGGCCTGCCGGGCTAAAGTATTTGTGCGGCCATTCGACCTGAACAAATGGGGCATTGGTGCGGGGGTTGGCAATCTCGCTCGCCAGGGTTTTGCAGGCGGGGTGGCGACATTTTGTGATGGGCTGTAGACGGACTGTTGCGCTGCAGACAGTCCGCAAGTCATAGCCGTCTGAAGTGAGTTTCTCCAGGCGATGGACTACCAGACTTTCCAGGTCGCCCTCGTCCGCAACCAGGTAGTTCACACCTGCGTACCTGACAAAACGCGGGTCGCTCAAGATGCCAACATTACCCAGGTTTGCCTTCAGCCGCAGTTTGTCTGATGGTTGACGGGCTGATCTGTTGATTTCGTAGACCTCGGCATAGGCAAATCGCCCTGAGCCTTGAATATTCCAGACAAAAAGATCGTCAACGCCGTCGTTATCGGCATCCACCATCTGGCTTCCCTGCGAATATTCATTGAAACCCAGAATCTCAAGTTTTGCATCCTCAAGAACGGCGGTTTCAGCCTTGGTCAAGGATCTGGCGGGACTGGCGAAGCGGCTGGCGGCTTTAGCGTCGACCAGGCCAGCAAGCCCGGCGCACACCTCGTCAGCAGGAGTTGCCAACGCACTTGTGTTGAAGGACACAAGAAAACCCAAGGCGATAAAAATTGTTAACCGGCGCACTTGTCTTCTTTCTGTGTTCTCAATGTCTTGCCTCAGCCCTGCGCCAGCAACACCACCAGCGCCCCGGCGCCGCCCTCAGCCGGCCTGGCTTGCACAAAGGCCAGCACTTCCTGCTTCTGGATCAGCCAGCTCTGCACCTTGCCCTTGAGCACCGGCGTCTTGCCGGGCGAGCCCAGGCCCTTGCCGTGCACCACACGCACGCAGCGCCAGCCCACCTTGTGCGCGTCCTTGATGAAAAGCGCCAGTGCTTCGCGCGCGTCTTCGCGGCGCAGGCCGTGCAGATCGAGCTGGCCCTGGATGCTCCAGCCGCCGCGGCGCAGCTTGCGGACCACGTCGGGACCCATGCCGGGCCGGCGGAAACTCAGGGCCTCGTCGGTGTCCAGCAGGGTCTCGACGTCGAACTCGTCGGAGATCGCCTCGCGCATCACCGCGAGCTCGTCGCGCTGCTGCTGCACCGGGATGGGCGCGGCCTGTTGCAGCGGCAGCGCGGCCTTGTGGCCGGGCAGGTGTTTGGCGGGCAGGGCCTTGACGGCGCCGACCGCGCGCGAGAACAGTTCTTTTTCGGCCCTGGCTTTGGCCGCCGCGGCGGCTTTTGCGGCGGCGGCTTCTTTTTCAAGCCGGGCCCGGTTTTCGATTTCCCGCTTGACGGCCTTGAGGTCCTGCAGGCTTTTGAGGGCGGGCGCTTTCATGGCTCAACCTTACAGCAATCCCAGCTCGGCCATGGACACGGCCTGGGTGCTGGTCACCACGAAGTGGTCCAGCACGCGGATGTCCACCAGCGCCAGCGCCGACTTGAGGTTGCGCGTGAGCGCCTCGTCGGCGCGCGAAGGCTGGGCTGAGCCGCTGGGGTGGTTGTGGGCCAGCACCACGCTGGCGGCGTTCAGCGCCAGGGCGCGGATGACGACCTCGCGCGGGTAGACCGAGGTTTGTGTCAGCGTGCCGCGGAACAGCTCTTCGAGCGCGATCATCCGGTGCTGGCTGTCCAGGAACAGCATGGCGAATACCTCATGCGGGCGGTTCCCCAGCTGCAGCTGCAGGTAGTCGCGCACCGCCTGGGGCGTGTCGAACACGGTTTTCTGGCTGAGGCTTTCGGCCAGCGCGCGGCGCGCCAGCTCCAGCACGGCGACCAGCTGCGTCCGCTTGGCCGCGCCGCCCAGGCCCTTGATGCGCTTGAGGCTTTCGGCCGTGGTGTGCAGCAGCCCGGCCACGCCCCCGAAGGTGTCCAGCAGCTCCTGGCCCATCTGCAGCACGTTTTTGCCGGGGATGCCGGTGCGCAGCAGCAGGGCCAGCAGTTCGGCGTCGCTGAGGGCGCCGGGGCCGCGCGCCAGCAGCTTTTCGCGGGGGCGGGTGTCTTGGGGCAGGTCTTTCAGGATCATGGGTCGATCTCTTCTTATGGGTTGGCGGGAGGGAGCCAGGGGACTCCTCCCGCAAAAAAGGCCAAAAAACCGGGTTTGGCCCGGCCGGGCCGTCCTTTCTACAATAGAGGCAGTTTACAAACACCGGCCCGCCGTTCCGGCCGGCCCCGAAAGCCTCCGCCCTATGCCCACCACCGTGGAACTCTCCGCCCCTCCTTTGGTCCAGCCGGGCTCTTTCCTGACCCTGCACTATCGCATGGCCGGGCCGTCCGTGAACGGGAAACCGGGCGCCGACATCATCAACACCTTTGAGGGCAAGCCCGCCACGCTGAGCCTGGGCACCGGCGAACTGTCTCCGGCCATCGAGCAGCGCCTGCTGGGCCTGCCCGAGGGCACGCGCGCCACCTTCGAATTGCCGGCCGGCGAGGCCTTCGGCGAGCGCAACCCCGAACTCGTGCAATGGGTGGCGCGCAAGCTGCTCAATGAGCTGGGCGACCCCGACGAGCAGTACAAGGTCGGCGACGTGGTGCAGTTCCCCACGCCCGACGGCATGGGCCAGTACGCCGGCGCGGTGCAGCAGGTCAAGCCCGGCGGTGACGCGGTGCAGTTCGACTTCAACCACCCGCTGGCCGGCCAGCCGGTCGTGTTTGAAGTGCAAGTGATTGGCGTTTTATGACTGGATCAAAATTGCTTCCCCAGGAAATCCTGCTCGCCGAGCCGCGCGGTTTCTGCGCCGGCGTCGACCGAGCGATCGAGATCGTCGAGCGCGCCCTGACCAAGTTCGGTGCGCCGATTTACGTGCGCCACGAGATCGTGCACAACACCTACGTCGTCAACGACCTCAAGCAAAAGGGTGCGATCTTCATTGAAGAGCTCGACGACGTTCCGCCCGGCGCCACGCTGGTGTTCAGCGCCCACGGCGTGAGCCAGGCCATCCAGAAAGAGGCCGAACGCCGCGGCTTCCAGATCTTCGACGCCACCTGTCCGCTGGTGACCAAGGTTCACGTCGAAGTCGCCAAGCTGCACAAAGAGGGCTACGAATTCATCATGATCGGCCACAAGGGCCACCCCGAAGTCGAAGGCACCATGGGCCAGCTCGACAGCGGCATCCACCTGGTGGAAGACGTGGCCGACGTCTGGCGCATCAGCCCCGGCCAGACGGAGCGCCTTGCCGTGGTCACGCAGACCACGCTGAGCGTGGACGACGCGGCCGAGATCAGCGCCGCCGTGAAGCAGCGCTTTCCGCAGGTGCGCGAGCCCAAGCAGCAGGACATCTGCTATGCCACACAGAACCGGCAGGACGCCGTCAAAGTGCTGAGCCCGCAGGTCGACATCCTGATCGTGGTCGGCAGCCCGACCAGCTCCAACAGCAACCGCCTGCGCGAACTCGCCGCCAAGCTGGGCACCGAGGCCTATATGGTCGACGACGCCAGTGAACTGAAAGAGTCGTGGTTCGAGGGTAAGGGCCGGGTCGGCCTCACGGCCGGCGCCTCGGCGCCCGAGATCCTCGTCAAGCAGGTGATAGACCGTATCAAGGCGCTGGGCGCGGTGTCGGTGCGCAAGATGGACGGCATCGAGGAAACCATCAAGTTCCCGCTGCCCAAGGGCCTGAAGCTCGACGCGCAGGGCCATGTGCTCGAAATCAACGACAGCCAGCTTCACCAACTCACCTGATACCCCTCGCTCATGACCGATCGCGACAACATCGAGCGCTGCCTGCGCACCTTCAAGGCCGGCTACGGCCATTTCATCCACCAGACCCCGCTGTGGCAACTGCCCGGCAAGGCGCTGGGCGTGGAATGCGCTGAAGTCTGGCTCAAACTCGAGCACCTGCAGACGGGCGGCAGCTTCAAGGCGCGCGGCATGCTGAATCGTCTGCTGTCCAACCCCATCCCCGCCAGCGGCGTGATCGTCGCCTCGGGCGGCAATGCCGGCATTGCCACCGCGGCCGCGGCCCGTGAACTGGGCGTGCGCTGCGAGGTGTTTGTGCCCGAGGTCTCCACCCCCGCCAAGCGTGCCAAGCTGGCCGCGCTGGGCGCCGAGGTGGTGGTGACGGGCGCGGCCTATGCCGATGCGCTGAAAGCATGCCTGGCGCGCCAGCAGGAAACCGGCGCGCTGCTCACGCACGCTTACGACCAGCCTGAAGTGCTGGCCGGCGCCGGCACCCTGGCCGCGGAAATCGAGCAGCAGGGTGGTGTGCCCGACTCGGTGCTGGTCAGCGTGGGCGGCGGTGGCCTGATAGGCGGCGTGGCCGGCTGGTTTGGACAGCGCAGCCGCGTGGTCGCGCTGGAGCCCGAGCTCGCACCCACCCTCTACAAAGCCCGCGAGGCCGGTGAACCGGTGGACGTGGCCGTCGGCGGCATCGCCGCCGATTCGCTGGGCGCCAAACGCATAGGCAGTCTTTCCTGGGAAGTCACGCAGGCCCATGTGCGCGACGCGCTGCTGCTGACCGACGAATCCATACGCGCGGCCCAGCTCTGGCTCTGGAAAGAGCTCAAGCTGGCCGTCGAGCCCGCCGCGGCCCTGCCGCTGGCCGCGCTGCAAACCGGCCGCTACCGTCCTCGCGCCGACGAAAAAGTCTGCCTCATCATCTGCGGCGCCAACCTGGACCCGGCCAGCCTGAACTGAGCCGAACGGGCCCTGTCCGCCGCAGCCGTACAAAATACAATCGCCCCATGCTAGACATCAACCTGCTCCGCAAAGACCTGCCCTCGGCCATCGCCCGGCTGGAAACCCGCAAAACCCCGCAAGCCTTCCTCAACGTGGAGGCCTTCCAGGGCCTGGAGGCCGAGCGCAAGGCCCTGCAGATCCGCACCGAGGAGCTTCAGAACCAGCGCAACACCCTGTCCAAGCAGATCGGCCAGCTCAAGTCCAAAGGTGAAGACGCCAGCGCCGTCATGGCGCAGGTCAGCGCCTCCAAGGCCGAACTCGAAACCTCGGCCGCCCGTCTGGAACAGATCCAGGCCGACATGCAGGCCCTGCTGCTGGCCGTGCCCAACCTGCCGCACGAGAGCGTGCCCCAGGGCATCGGCGAGGCCGGCAATGTCGAGGTGCGCAAATGGAGCCCGATTGAAGGCCCCGGCGGCGAACCCGCGGCGTTTGCCTTCGAAGTGAAAGACCACGTCGACGTCGGCCAGCCCCTGGGCCTGGACTTCGAACTCGGCACCAAGCTGACCGGCTCGCGCTTCACCGTCATGAAGGGCCCGCTGGCCCGCCTGCACCGCGCGCTCGCGCAGTTCATGCTCGACGTGCAGACCCAGGAGCACGGCTACACCGAGTGCTACACGCCCTACATCGTCAACGGCGATTCGCTGCGCGGCACCGGCCAGTTGCCCAAGTTTGAGGAAGACCTGTTCGCCGCCAAAAAAGGCGGGCAAGAGGGCGCGGCCGAAGCCGAAAGCACAGCCCTGTACCTGATCCCCACCTCGGAAGTGCCGCTGACCAACTTCGTGCGCGACGAGATCGTCGCCGAAGCTGAGCTGCCCCTGCAGTTCACCGCCCACACGCCGTGCTTCCGCTCGGAAGCTGGCAGCTACGGCCGCGACACACGCGGCATGATCCGCCAGCACCAGTTCGACAAGGTCGAGATGGTGCAGATCACGCACCCTGACAAAAGCTACGAAGCGCTCGAAGCCATGACCGGCCACGCCGAGGTCATCCTGCAAAAGCTGGGCTTGCCTTACCGCGTCATGCTGCTGTGCACCGGCGACATGGGCTTCGGTGCCGCCAAGACCTACGACCTCGAAGTCTGGCTGCCCGCACAGAACACCTACCGCGAGATCAGCTCGGTCTCCAACTGCGAAGCCTTCCAGGCACGCCGCCTGCAGGCCCGTTTCAAGAACGCCCAGGGCAAGAACGAATTCGTCCACACCCTCAACGGCTCAGGCCTCGCCGTAGGCCGCACCCTGGTCGCCGTGCTCGAGAACTACCAGCTCGCCGACGGTTCCGTCACCGTGCCGGAGGTGCTGCAGCCTTATATGGGCGGCATTAAGGTATTGGGCCCTGCAGGAAAGTAGGAATTAGGGGGAGTCTTAACCAAGCAGGGGCCGCGGAACCGGCTTTGCCGGGCCGCAGGCGCAGCGGCCCCTAGGGGGCAGGGAGCTACACGAAGTGAGCGACCGTGGGGCTGTTAGAATATTCACATTGGAGAGGTGGCAGAGTGGCCGAATGTACCTGACTCGAAATCAGGCGTACCGCAAGGTACCGTGGGTTCGAATCCCACCCTCTCCGCCAAAATTGCATCCAGACAAGTCCCGACGAATCTGAGAAATGCCTTAAAAGCCCCGCTTGCCGGGGCTTTTTCGTTTCAGGGCGTCTGGTGGTCAGGGCTTTGCTGGGCCGGTATAACCGCTTACCTGCTGGATGGTGGCTGCACGGTAAGCCTCCCTGGTTATGCTGCATCACTTAGCCAGCCTAGAGCGGGTAATCCTAAACCGCCAGAGACATTCATTTTGAAATGCACTCTCGGCATCTAGTAGTCGCCCGCCTCGAGCGGGCTTTTTTACGCCCGTCACTTACGCATTACTCGAAGCCGCCGCTGATACCATGGCTGCTAACGGCCAGAAGCGGACATTGCCAAACTATGACCTGGAACTTTGCACAACCAAGAAATCTCGCTGTCATCAGCTTGAATCGGGTGATAACTGGAGAAAGTGATGTCCTTCACGTCTCTCACGATCAAGATGATGGGGGATGGCAGTTTCTTGATGGGTCAGCCTTCGCAGAATCGGATGCGCGAATTGTTGGGCTTGGGGAGATGGTTGACAGTGACCCGACCCTTAGCGAACTTGCCGACCTGCCAGAAGGCTTTGTAGCAACGCGCAGCAGCAAGACGGATGCATGGGTGCGGAAATGTCGCACCTGACATCCGCCCTCCATCTTTATGACGGAGTGGGCGATCAAGGCTCAAACTCAGCACGGGCATCGTAACCCTGTTGAGGTGGCGCCCGAAGTGTGGAGTGGCCTTCCCGAATGACACGTTGATCTTGACTCCCAAGAATAAAAAATGACGAAACTACTGCAGTTCTTTGCCGTTGAGGACGACCTTCTTCAAGTTCTTTTGGATGTTGGAGCGATCATGCCGCTGCAATTTGTCCCTCGCCAAGCCGCTGGCATCGCTTCTAAAGACGCCAGCATGTCGTCTGTGGAATTGCCCCCGCTTGGTGTCGCGACAAATGAGTCCGCTGTGAATTCAGCTGCCTTTCTAATGGCTGAGCGGTCCACAATCATCAGGTCGAGGCCGGTGCAACTTAATAGCGGGGAAATCCACTTTTTAATAGATCAACTCGAGAATCCGGACACCGTAGTTCTCAGGCCGGGAGGTGTATGGGATGGCGCGGTCGTTCTGTATGGGTCTGCCGGAACGGCATCTGACTCTGCCGCCTCAAAGGGACTTATGAAAGCGCTTGAGCGTGGCTTGCGGAAGCACTTTAAGAAGGTTGGGCCCTATTGGGTTGGGCCTAAAGCGTTCGTGATGCTAAGAGAAGGAAAGCGCCTGACAATTGCAGCGCAATCACCCAGAGATTTCGATCTGGCGCTCTCTGACGGCTGAGAGCGGTGGCAAGATAAAGGGCGTGGCACACGGCCGGCAGCAAAGCCCGTCTGCGAGCGCCGCGGCGCCTGCCGGCTACCAGGTGGACCACGTCGTGCCGGGAGCGGGAGGTAGCCCGGTTCTTTTCCTACGAGGGCTGACATGACACCAAGCGCAGCAACTGGCACCCAAGAGTGATGCAAGGCCGGGTTATAGCGCGACGGGCAAACACAACGGAAATGGCTGTTTGGGCTGCGCTCGTCCATATTGGGGAGGCGGTAGCCACGCCGTCCGCCTAGAATCGGTTTGCGGGGTTTGGTCCCTTTTTTATCGATCTGAGCGAAACTCAAAATGGGCAATAAGTCTTTTGATAACAAGCACTTAGCTGTCTTTTCAGTGGCCAGGTTATACCGCAGACCTCGCGGTATACATTACGTTAGCCATCATGCTTAAGAGTCTCGTGCTGCCTCTCGCCATCACACTATCCGTGGCCATTTCTCCAATTGCTCAATCGGCAGAGCAAGAAGTTGTTTTCAAAGACAGGAGTGGCCGCGTTCTAACGAAGCAGGACCTTCTGGGCGCAACCGGGAAGGTCAATTGGGAGATCGCGTCTCGCAAGCCAGTTCCAAACGCGGCTAGAGAATTGCATGAACTCGGTCGCCGAGCAGGTCAGCAAGGCAAGAGCGATGCCGCTCTTGAATACTTTTCTCGTGCGTCAAAGGCGGCACCAGAGTGGCCGTATCCGATCTACGACGCGGCCTTCACTTATCTGTCGCAACAGCAGTACTCCAAAGCACTCGATCTTTATCGTCAAGTGGATCAACTGGCACCACGAGGCTTCTTCACATCGAAGACTGCGGTTCATTCTCTCCAGCGAGAGAAGGAAGGAAAAATTCCTAAGGGCACATACTTTGCCTACCTAAGCTTGGAGTGGATAGAGCCGGAAAAGCGGTCCAAGCTCATTCAGGCCTTGGTCGATCAAGTGCCATCCTTTGCCCCTGGCTGGAAGGCAAGAGCCCAAACTGAGCAAGACCTCAACAAGCGATTGGCGCACCTAGAGAGAGGTCTCGCGGCAAATCCTGACGCGGAAACGAAAGGGTTTCTGCTTCTAAACAAGGCTGCTGCGCTTCAAGAGCAAGGCAAGTCGGGAGAGGCAAAGGCAATTCTTGGTTCTCTTGCGGTCGACCCAGCCTCTCCTCTCGATATCGAAGCCCTCGCCAAGTACACCTTGGCAAACCTATTCGAAGGCGGGCGCCGGTGATGGCTAACCCTTCCATCGAGAGGACGTCCCAAGGGCTACGCCCTTGCGCCGCCTCTCATCTCAAACGTTAAAGCTCATTCATGGTCAATCTCCAGCACTTCTCCAAGAAGGCCGGCTTCTTCAAGAAGGAGCGGGCACTTGCGGTCGTTGTGACCGTTGGCGACCAAGTCACCCCGCAACAGGACTTCGCGCAGTTCCGCGAAGGCTTCACGGCGTGGGTGCGCGAATTCGGTTCCTCATGTAAGGAGGTTCTCTTCACGTTCATGGCTCGCGACACCAAGCAGTCTCACGTACTTGAGTTTTTCAAGCTGCTACTGAATGACGCCGAGGTGAGTGAGCTCTTGAGTACGGTGCAGATGAATCTCCAGTTTCCCTCAATGAGTGCAGCGGTCGCGGACGAAACGAATGCCCGCATCTATGCGAAAGAGCTTTAACTTGTCAATCGACACGGACCCAAAACAGCAGAAAGCGGCTTCGCCGCAAAGTGTTGTGGGCCGGTCATCTTTACGTTAGAGGTCTTGGACGTGAAGCACTACTCGGGATCCGTCATCATTCACGAAACCATGTCTCTTGATGACGTGGCTATCGAATTGAACCGCTTCCTTTCGCCGGTCGAACTCATCGAAACAGATAGGTTCGATGAGGTGCCTGGCTTCGTGGCGGACGTTTCGGATAGCGTGGAGTTTGTCCTTCAGGGGACTCCGTTCGATTTGCCACCTTATGCACCAGCCTCTGACAGGTACAACTACTTCCACTTCAGTTGTTCGGATCAAGACATTGGAGCCTTGCCGGCCAGCCTGAGGGGCTTGCCCCTTGATGCAGGGGTTGGCAAGAACGGCTATTGCGACGTGAACGAATACTTGTATGAGCAGCTTTCTCGCCAAACTCGTCTCGTCTGCGAACGAGACCTCTAACCCCTCCGTCAAGGGGACATCTTGCGCCTTGGCGCAAGATGTCCTAATGTCAAACGTTAGGCACCCATCATGAAGAAGACATATGCGCTTAGCGYGAGCGAGATAAAGCCGATCGCTGTAGGGTTCGGCGGATGCATTGCCACCGACATGGTTACGGTGGAAGGAAGGCCGGTCGGGTATATGGTGCGCGAACCGACTTCGCGCCCAATGGATAGCGGGTGGTGCTTTATGTCGGGAGACGAATCGCAAGAGTACATGGATGATGATTCGAATCACGCCATCTACGATGTCAACACAATTGCGAACTACTCTCCCGATATCACCCCCTTTCTCAGCGCTCAGCCACGTAGTGCATTTGCTCGCGATCCGCACTCCGGCAAACTTGTTCAGGTCCCCTATGAAGAGCCGCATGAGTAGCCCTTCGTGCGGTGCCTCCAACGTTAGAACTCAAAAATTAAAGGGGGGTAAGGTGAAAATTTTTAATCGAACGACTGCTGGCTGTCTATGTGTACTTCTGGCTTCTTGTGCTGCGCCGCCGTTGTCGGAGCAACTCGTTGGGCGTGCAATTCCGCCGGCGACCATCCAGCAGGAGGTGAACGGGGTAGAGATTGAGTTCAGCGCGGACAAGAAGTACGAAACGAATAACGGGGTTCCTTTCTCCGGCGACCCACTCGTGTGTTCGCAGGGCAAGGTTTCTCGCGTAAACGGCGCGAATCAGAATGCAAACAGGATCACTGTGAAGCCGTCGGAGGAGCTTGCTGTTACGTCTGTCATCGCCTGGGTGAATACGGGCTTTCGGCAGGTGTGCGGCCCTTTTGTAGCCTTTACACCCGAGCCTGGCGCCAGGTACGTGGTGGTGAACGAACGTATTGGCGGAAAGGGAATATCGGCACTTTGGACCGGCATGGCACGTCAAACTTGCAAGGTGTCTGTGTACCGTGAGGCCTCGACCGGATTGACAAGCGTGGCAACGCGTCCTGTGAGGCAAGGTGAGTGCCGTGTGCCTGAGCTCTAACATGTCAATCGACACGGACCCACAACAGCAGGCTGCCGCTTCGCCGCGTGTATTGGTGGTCCGGTCATCTTCACATTGGGCGTCATGAGTCACTCCGTCACGAACCTCGCTGAGCTTCTTCAAGCAATGCAGCCCAAGTTGAACGAGGGGGTCTATGTCTTCACCTCTATCTCACCGAGCACCAATATCAGCTCACTTGAACCGATTGGCATGTTTCGGGAAGCAGAAGGCCTCACGCTCATCGTCGAGGAACAGCGGGCTCGAAAGGCAGAACTCCCCGTCTTGTTCCGCGCGGCATGGATCACGCTCACGGTGCACTCCGATCTCCAGGCCGTGGGCCTCACTGCCGCAGTCGCCACCGCGTTGGCCCAGGCCAACATAAGCTGCAATGTCGTTGCCGCGGCGTTTCACGACCACATCTTTGTACCCGTCGCGTCCGCCAACGAAGCACTTTCGGTCTTACAGCAGGTTCAGCACCGTAGCAACCAGAGCGCCGAGTCTCCGGTCAAATGACGCCCAACCCTTCAATCGAGAGGACGTGCCTCCAGCAAGTTTGTGGGGTTTGGTCTTCTTTTTATTGACAGAGTGAAACTCCGCCCCGCCACCCAGGCGCATTTGCCAGGGAAAAACGGCCTCCTCCGAACTTGACGCGGAATCCTGCAAGAGCATTGCGCAAGCGCTGTGGCATGCTTGCGGACATGGCCGTCGGCGACACACTCAAGAGCTGGGCGAAACGGATCAAGCGCGACGCGGTAACGCTCTGGTTCGCCGGCAAACACCCGGCAACGCCCTGGTATGCGAAGGCGCTTGGCGTCTTCGTGGTGGCTTATGCGCTCAGTCCCATCGATCTGATCCCGGACTTCATCCCCGTGCTTGGCTACTTGGACGATGTCCTGCTCCTCCCAGGGCTGATCTGGCTGGCCATCAGGCTTTTGCCACCCGAGGTCGCCGCCGATTGCCGCAAGCAGGCCGATGACTGGATGAAGACGCAGGGGGCCAAGCCGAGCAGCCGGGCCGGTGCATTCCTGATCGTGCTGATTTGGATAGCAGCCGGGGCGGCCCTCTGGGTCTGGCTTGTTCAACCCCGGTTGTAGCCATCGTCTGACGGCTTTCCTGTAGCCGCAAGACTGGTATGTCGGCTCATCGCAGACTTCCTCCAATTAGAGGAGGCGCTTAGCGGGCCCACCTGTCACCATCTGCGGCAAAGGCTGGGATGTCTATGAAACTGTTCTGCGCGCTCGCGCTGCTATCGGCATGCGGGTTGGCTGCCGCTCACTCGGGCGGCACGGATGCGCAGGGGTGTCACACGAACCGCAAGACTGGTGATTACCATTGCCACGGTGGCAAGAAAACGGCAGCGGTGGCGCCGGCAACTCCAACGCCGCCGGCCGCGGCACCGGTCGCCCCGGCAAAGGGCGGCGGGCCTACCTGCCATGTTGGCCCGCGCGGCGGGACGTACACGATTACCAAGAGCGGCCGCAAGAACTACGCAGGCTGCTGATGCGATGAACACTGCTCACGCCTGCCGTCTCCTGTCTCTCGCAATGTGCCTTGGCTGTCTGCTGGGCGTCACCGCTTGTGCGACTGCAACGCCGGAGAGCGGGGTTGAGTACTTCAAGCGCCGCGCCGGGGTGGACTTGACAGCTTATGAACGGGACATCGCGGTCTTTTTGGAATCCGCGAACAGGTTCAACGAACAGCCAAATCTATCGTCTGGAAAAATACGGCTGGCATTGCTTTCCGTCTATCCGCCTGGAACACCCAAGGAAAAAATTTTTCCGAAGAATGAAATCCAATCGATCCGGATATACGAATCGCACCAGGTCTGGAGGGGCGGCGGCAAGTACACATCCCACGTTCGAGGTGGCGCTACGCGCGAATTTGAAGCAGTGGTGGACAGTCCGCAGGACAAGTATCTGCGATTGGTGGAAAACGTGATCTTCCTTGCCCCTTGGCGGCATCAGCTCAGCTTCGACTTCAGTGCTGAAAACACTCTTCTGGACATAGCAGTTCATCGCTCGTCAGGGAAATAAAAGATAAAAATATCCCGGGCAGCCGGGTCGGCGCATTCCTGACCGTGCTGATTTGGACAGGCGCCGGTGCGGCCCTCTGGATCTGGCTTGTTCAACCCCGGTGTCCGAAGCCCGGCTTCTACGAGCCTTTGACCTTGGGGCCGGGGGCGCTGTCTCCTTCGGGTTGGTCGCCGGCGCCCCGCAAATGCGCAAACAGCAATCCCCACAAAAAATAAGCGAATATGCCGGGATAGGGTTGCCTGAGCGTTACCTTGAAATTGCTGTCGACCAGCACCATGAAAGCCGTCAGGCCCGCCAGCCACCAGATTTCAGCGGGCAGGGATCGCCGCTGTTGCCAGACCTTGCGCACGGTAAAGCCTATCAGTGCCACCACGGGCAGCAGCCCGATCAGGCCAAAGTTGTAGACGAGGTCGAGATACCAGTTGTGCGCACTGGTGATGACTTCCCGTGAAGGGGGCTTCGTATGGCCGAACAGCAAGGTGCGTGGGCTCTGCGCTATCCAACCGCCGTACAGCTTCCAGTCATCGAGGCGCTGGGCCATGTTGCCGGGTAATTTCCCCTCGGCCACGTCACGGAACTTTTGCACGTAGGCATTGGCGTTGCCAAACCTGTCAGTGTCTCCCTTGACGTGGCCGTAGTACAGGCTGCCCAGGAATA
Source organism: Polaromonas sp. P1_G1 (assembly GCF_056405595.1). NCBI lineage: Bacteria > Pseudomonadati > Pseudomonadota > Betaproteobacteria > Burkholderiales > Comamonadaceae > Polaromonas > Polaromonas sp. P1_G1. The sequence goes on along the minus strand of NZ_JBFUBU010000064.1, from coordinate 8,346 downwards.
CCGCCGCCGCAATGCCGGCCACCACCGATAGAAGACCTGTCGCATGGCCGTGGGAGCGCTTCAAGATCGCCGTGCCGAAAAACAGCAGCATGAATCCCGCGTAAAGGCCAACGGCCAGGAAGGAGCCGCTGGCGAGCACATACATTCCCGTGATCGCCGCCAGGACGCGCATGAGGGCCTTTTGCCTGTCCCAATGGTGCACCATGACGAAGGCGAATGCCACCGCAAGAACGATGGGCACAAACTGGATGTGCTGGTAAATGCTGAATACATATAAGTAGTTCGTAAGCATCAAGCCGCCTTGAAACCAGCCGGCAAGCAGTTGCAAGGGCAAAAGCACCAGCAGCACCCAGAGAAATGCTTTCGCAATCGTTCCGCGCTGCGCGCCCAGAAGCAGCCCGAGCATGAAGCCCATGGTGGGCAGCAGGGTCTGCGCGGCATACAGGAGCTTTGCCGTTTTGCCATCCGGCGCCTCTCCCGCGAAGGCGAAAGACACGGCGATGGCGGCCATGAAGGAGGCTATGAAGATCATCGCCGGCCTGGCCGGTCCAAAGCGGCGCGCATGCGCAAAGATGCCCAGCAGGCAGGCCGCGATAGAAATCGGCAAGGGTAGCGACCCCAGGATTCCGCGCGAATCGTAAATCGGATCCAGGTCTCGATAAATGCCGTGGGAGAGCTGGATAAACAGTGGAAACAAAAGCGTTACTGCGAGCAACCAGGTCAAAGCGGGGGATGTTTTTCGGATCATGGCCTATTGTTGCAGGACGTTGCGGCAATGCCCGGTGGCATCGGCTTCGCGTCCTTTGGCGCGCTCTCACGCATCGCCGCCACAGCCAAAAAAGCGCGGGACAAACCGTGCACTGAAGTTGGCTGTGCTCCTCAGCGCCCCACCCATGGCGGCAGACTACCGGCCCAGTCCACCAGCAGCTTGATGAACTCCGCCACCGCCGGCGCGGCGTCGTCGGTGCGCCAGAGCGCATACACATCGCCGTTGATATCGGGCGCCTTGGCCTGCGATCCTTTGGCCCCGGCTCGCGTTGCAGGCCCAAGGCGGCAAATGCCGACGGCGTCGGCCCTGAGTTGCGCCATGGACGCGGGCACCAGTGCCACGCCGAGGCCGGCAGCCACGAGGTTCAGCGCCGCGGGTACCTCGACGACCTGCTGCGCGATCTTCGGCGCAAAGCCCGCCCACAGGCAGGCTTCGAAAAGGCGCGCGGCAAAAGGCGAAGAGTCCAGCCGCAGAAACACAAAATCCTCGTCGCGCAGATCGGCCAGGCGGAGCAGGCGGCGTTGGGCCAGCCTGTGGCCGGGCGGCAGAGCCACGACCACCGGGTCGCGCCACAGCAGCGCGGCGCTGAGCTGGCTGTCGTTGACCGGGTTGCGTGAGACGCTCAAGTCCAGCCGCCCGTCGCGCAAGGCCTGCAAATGGTCTGACGGCTTCATCTCGTGCAGCACGAGCTCGACAGCCGGCCGCTGCAAGCGGAACTGCTGGATGAACTGGGGAAAGGGCCCGAGAAAATGTGAGCCGGCCAGCCCAACTTGCACGCGTCCCTGCAGGCCGCTGGCGACGCGGGTCACGTGGCTGCGTGCTTCCTCCAGCCGCGCCAGCACGGCCTGCGCGTGGGGCAAGAAGGCCTTGCCGGCTTCGCTGAGCACCACGCTGCGGCTGGTGCGGTGAAACAGCCTGGCCCCGAGCTCGGCTTCCAGGGCGGCGATCTGGAAACTCAGGGGCGGCTGTGACACATGCAGGCGACTGGCCGCGCGGGTAAAACTCAGCTCGTCGGCGAGCACGGCGAAATAACGGATCTGGCGCAGTTCCACGGATGGCCTTTGCGATAAGAGGGGAGGGCTATCTATCTGATTTTGGTATTGATCTATCGTGATTATGTATTTGTTTGTATGGATAAGAGCGCGAAGAATCGGGGCCTGAACCGTCACCAGGAAACACACACCCATGCAAGCCGCTGAAGGCCAGGCGCCAGACAACTCCCGCAACTACCGGGTCGGGCTGATCGTGCCCAGCTCCAACACCACCATGGAAACCGAGATCCCGGCCATGCTGCGCGCGCGCGAGCAGGTGTTGCCCGAGCGTTTCACTTTCCACTCCAGCCGCATGCGCATGAAGTCGGTGACGCGCGAGGAACTGGCGGCGATGGACCGCGACTCCGACCGCTGCGCGCTGGAGCTGTCGGATGCGCGCGTGGACGCCATGGGCTACGCCTGTCTGGTCGCCATCATGAGCATGGGCCTGGGTTACCACCGCGAGTCGCAGCGCCGCCTGCATGAGGTCACGGTGGCCAACGGCCTGCCCGCGCCGGTCATCACCAGCGCCGGTGCTTTGGTCGAGGGGCTGCAGGCCCTGGGCGCCAAACGCGTGTCCATCATCGCGCCCTATATGAAACCGCTGACGCGCATGGTGATCGATTACATCGAGAACGAAGGCATTGAAGTGATAGACAGCGTTTCGCTCGAAATCCACGACAACCTGGCCGTGGGCGCGCGCGACCCAAAAGCGCCGGCCGAGTTGTGGAAGCAGCTCAACGTCAAGGGCGCTGACGCCATCGTGGCCTCGGCCTGCGTGCAGATGCCCTCGCTGGCTTCGGTGCCGCTGATCGAGGCGGCCAGCGGCCTGCCCGTGGTGTCCAGCGCGGTCTGCACCACCTACGCGCTGCTCAAAAGCCTGGGGCTGGAGCGGCGCGCTCCAAATGCCGGTACGCTGCTGTCGGGCCGCTATTAATTATTGTGGGTGACTGGCCGTTAGTCATTCACCATTCATCGATATCAATCATCACAACAAGGAGGCTGACCATGAGCGCTTTTCCCCCAACGTCCACCCTGCGCCGGCTGCTTGCCGGCACGGGCGCGGCCCTGCTCGCGGCTTTTGTCACCAGCGCCGCATGGGCCCAGGCCTATCCCAGCAAGCCCATCACGCTGGTGGTGCCCAACCCGCCGGGCGGTTTTGTCGATGCCTCGGCGCGCATCCTCTCGGACTCGCTGGCCAAGGTCACCAGCCAGGCCGTGGTCGTGGACAACCGCGGCGGCGGCAGCGGCAACGTGGCCTACCAGTTCGTGGCGCGCGCCAACCCCGACGGTTACACGCTGCTCAATTCCTACTCGGCCTACCACGTCGGTAACCCGGCCCTCACGCCCAAGCTGCCGTGGTCGCAAAAGGATTTCGTGCCGGTCGCGCTGATCACGGTGGCCACCAACGTGATCACCGTCCACCCGTCCATCCCGGTGAACAACCTGGGCGAGTTCATCACTTACCTCAAGGCCAATCCCGGGAAGCTCAGCTATGCGAGCCAGGGCAACGGCTCGCTCTCGCACATCGGCACCGAGATGTTCAAGCTGCAGACGCAAACCAGCATGGTGCACATTCCCTACCGCGGCTCCGGCCCGGCGCTGCAGGACGTGCTGTCGGGCCAGGTGCAGGTCTTCATCACCACGCCGCCTTCGGTGATGGGCCATGTGCAGACCGGCAAGCTCAAGGGCCTGGCCGTAGCCGGCAAAACCCGCCACCCCAGCCTGCCCGCCGTGCCGACCGCCACCGAAGCCGGCCTGAAAGGCTTCGAGCTGGAAGCCTGGGTCGGCATCTTTGCCCCCGCGGGAACGCCCGCCGACGTGGTGGGCAAGCTCAGCGGCCAGATCAAGGCCGCCCTGGAACTGCCTGAAACCAAAACCCGCGCCGACGGCGCCGGCGTCGAACTGCGCTACCAGCCGCCCGCCGCGCTGGATGCCCTGGTCAAAAAGGAAACGGCCTTCTGGGCCAAGACCATCAAGACGGCGGGCATCAAGGCTGAGTGAGGTTCGGGCCGCGCCCTGGAAGGCGGCCACAGGGAGCCGGGCCAAGCCCGGTTTTTTTTGCGCCTGGCGGTTTGGCCCTCTGTGCGCCCCGCGCGGCCAAAAAAAAGCCCGGGACAAACCGGGCGTGGAAGCTGGCAAGGCCAGCAAGGGAGGGAGCGGCTCATGACAAGCCGCGATATGAATATAGCTTCTCAGTTCTTCGGGCCTTGTAGGAGAATGCCGAAAATGCATCCCTTGATGGTCTCCAATCCCAACTCGGTAGTCGATGAACTGATAGACCGCATCGCGGCCATCGTGATGCGAACCTATGAGGTGGAGCAGTTGCTGCCGCGGGGCAGCCAGGAACGGCTTTCCCTGGCGGCGCATGAACTCATCAGCGCGATCTCGACGGACACCGGGCAGATCGATTTTTCCTGCGAACTGACGCTGGAAGCCGCGGAGCGCTGCAGCTCTTTTCTCGTCAAGGTGCAAGGCCAGGCCGCGTATGAAAGCCCGGTCTGGCGTATCAACGAGATCTATGAGGTGGTGGTGGATCCGCTGGACCGGGGGCCGACCGGGTTTGGCTCCCTGCAATAAGGAAACGGGCGCGCCGCGAACTGCCGGCTTGTGCTCTTAATAGGTCTTAAGTACCAGCTTTCTCCCTACCTTCTCCTTATTGTGTGTATCAGATAGGCCAATGAAGATGTTTTCCTACACGGCTTGCCGGGGCTCAAGGTCTAAAGTGGCTGTATAGGCACTGGCGTCCTCGCAACGGCGAGGTGAGCCGGAGCCACCAAGGAGGAAAAATGCTCGCACTGCTTAAAGTGAAGCTCCAGCCATCGGGTGAATACATCCTCAAGGAAGCGGGTCAGGACATGACCTTTAACCAGACCATAGGCCCCGTCTCGGACGCGGGCCAGTTCTACAAGCGCGTCGCATCGCGCATCGCAGAGCTGTCGCGCGCCGGCATGCAGATCAAATACATAGACCATTCCGAAGAGGATTCGGGGCCCGGCGCGCTCTGAGTCCTGGCCGGCCCGGCCATGTCTAGGCCAGGTCGAAATGCAGCAGCCTGATGGGATGAAGCTGCTCCTCGCTGAAGTTGGCCTTGTCCATGGCGGCTTTTTCGAGGTCTTCGCGTCCCAGTTCCACCAGAACTACCTCGTTGTCATGGGTGCGCAGGTAAATGCGCAGCGTGATGTCCTTGCCTGACAGCAGCATCGGATTTCCGCGGTTTCAAGGCCTGCGGGACCGGCCGCGGCCGGGCGCGACCGGCATGGTCACGGCCAGCTTGCGGGTTTGGCGGAAAGCCAGGGCGCGCGCCTCGGGGTCCTGGTAGCGCGAGGGCCACAGGGTCTCGGGCGTGGTGTCCAGGGCTGCGGCCACCATTTGCTCGGCCGCCAGCCAGGGACTGACGAGCACGCGCTGGATATGGCTATAGCCGTATGCCTGGGCGATTTTACGAAGGCTGGTGCCCCGCTTGCGCAAGGCAGCAATGACGTCGGCGGGGTGCATATCTTCCTGTGAGGTTGTTGCTTTATTTGTGCTCATGTTCACTATTCTGAGCTTGAAAGCACTGAAGTCAAGCCTGTTTATGCCCATGGTTATGAGTGTTGCTTATATTTCTATGCAAATTTCGCAGGGCACGGGGATTCCCGTTTGCGCTTCTGTGTTCATTGACACAAAATAGTGTTCATGAGCACAAAAGAGACGGCCCCGACCGTACAGGACCCCCACCAGCCGTATCCGTTCGCTTCGGTATCGCCCGTCAAGGCCGACGAGCCGGTGGCCTGGTACCGCTACCACGCCGCAGCGGCCGCGGACAAGGCCGAGGTGAAAACCGTGCGAACCGAGGCGCGGACGGTGTTCATGCAGCAGTTCGGCCAGCGCTGCCGGGCCGCGCGCGGTGCGCGCGAAATCAACGATGTGGCCGCGGCTGTGGGCGTGCACCGAAACACCATCTGGAACGTGGAACGCGGCGACAGCCTGCCGGACGCGTTCGAACTCGAGGTGCTGGCCCGCGAATACAACACCACGCCGACGCAGTTGCTGGGCGGTGAGGGGCAGGACGCACCGCGCTCAACCGCGGTGCCGCACGGCGTGCGCGCGGTGCAGGCCGATGAATTGATTTACGTGCCGCTCTTCGACCTGCGCGAACAGGCTGAGGGTGCCGCTTTCACCGATGCCGACTCGGTGCTGGCCATGCGGCCTTTCGACGCGCAGTTCATCCGCTACGACCTGGGCATCGCGCACGACGACCTGGCGATGTTCGGCGTGGTGGGCACGGCCATGGAGCCGTGGCTGCATGCCAAGGATGCGGTGCTGGCCGACCTGCGCGACCGCGACGCGCTGACCGAAGGCGTGCACCTGATACGCCTGGACGGCGCGCTGCTGATGAAAAAACTGCAGCGCCTGCCAGGAAAAATCCTGCGGGTCAGCAGCTACAACCCGACCTACGAGCCGTTCGACATCCAGGGCCACGAGTCGGCCGACCGCGACTTCGCGGTGCTGGGCCGGGTACGCTGGGCCGGCGTGACCTTCAACTGATCCCCCTGCATGGAAGGGGGCGGCGCGCCGCGCGCGCTGTTGCGTCTTTGCCGCGCCGCGCGCCGGCAGGCGCGGGCAGGTGCGGGCAGCGGGCGGAGCCGGCCGACAGGCCCTAAACTCGGCCCATGGACTCCCCCTCAACGACACGGCTGATCCGTAGCGTCGCCGACCTCTCGCGCGAGGAGTGGGTGGAGATGCGGCTGATCCACACCCTCATGCGCTATGCGCGGCCGGCGCTGCATTCGGCGCTGGTGTTGATCGTGGTCATGGTGGCTGTTCTTTACCACCATGTGGACACGCTGGCCCTGGGCCTCTGGGCGGCGGCGGCGGTGGCCGTGACCGTGGTCCGCTACGGCGTCATCGGCATCTACCACCGCAGCCTGGCGGGCGTCAGCGGCCCGCGCCTGCATGCCTTCATGGCGCGCTACGGCTGGACCTGGTCGGCCAGCGCCCTGGTCTGGGGCGCGTCCATGTTCGTCTATTTCCTGCGCGCGCCGGTGTACGACCAGTTCCTGTGCATGGTGGTGCTGGTGGGCATGGCCGGCTTCGCGGTGGGCACGTTTTCGTCCTGGCTGCCTTGCTTCAGGAGTTACGTGAACGGCCTGGGCATCTCGGTCGTGGCCGCGCTGCTCTACGATCTGATGATGGAGCGCGGGTTGCCTTCCACCTTCAACACCTACGGCATGCTGGCGCTGGTGCTGATCTACTGGGCCGTGATCCGCATCTCGGGCCAGCGTTTTCACGAGGTGCAGCGCGTCAACCTCGAACTGCAGTACGACAACTCCTCCCTGATCAAGTCGCTGACCGAGCAGAGCCGGGCGGCCCTGGAGGCGGTGGAAATCAAGAACCGCTTCATCGCCAGCGCCGCCCACGACCTGCGCCAGCCCGTGCATGCGCTGGACCTGTACGCCGGCTGGCTGGCCGCGGAGCCTGAATTCGTCGAGCAGATCACGCCCAAGATCGTGCGTTCCACCAAGGCCGTCACGGATCTGTTCAATTCCCTGTTCGACCTGGCCGGGCTGGAAACCGATCCGCTCAGGGTCAACCTGCAGGATGTGGAATTGGCGGGGCTGCTGCAGGACCTGGAGGCGCAGTACGCGCCTTTTGCCCGCGAGCGCGGCCTGCGCCTCAGGATACGCGCGGCGCCGGGCAAGGTCAGGTCGGACCCGGTGCTGCTGCAGCGGCTGGTCGGCAACCTGCTGTCCAACGCGCTGCGCAACACACACCGCGGCGGTGTGCTGATGGCGGTGCGCCGGCGGGGCGGTGTGCCCCGCATCGAGATCTGGGACACCGGTGTGGGCATCGCCGCCGAGCACCAGCAGGCGATCTTCCAGGAGTTCTACCGGATTCCTTTGCAGGGCACTGAAGAGGGTTTCGGGCTGGGGCTGGCTATTGTTTCGCGGCTCAGCGAAGCGTTGGGGCATGGGGTGGGGTTGGCTTCCCGGCCTGGGCGGGGGAGTGTTTTTTGGGTTGAGTTGAAGGGCTAGGGTTGGAGGCCGGATCTTGCGCCGGCTGCGCGCTCCCTCTCTTCTGTGCTCTCTTCTGAGTGTTGCTGGCCGGGGGTAGCCCGGCAGCTACTCACTTTTCTTTTGCTTCGCCAAAAGAAAAGTAAGCAAAAGAAAAGGCGACCCTGGTTGCTGCGTCCCTCCGCTGCGCTGCGGGCAACCTGCGGTGCTCGGTTCAGGCGGGGTCTCGCTAAACTCGCCTTCGGCTCAAACAACGCGATCCCTGATCCGCCTGGACCTGCGCTCCTCGGCGCATCCACAAGGGGTGGGGAAGGAATACCAATACCTAAGAAACAAGGACTCGCCACGGCGAGTCCTTGTWTGTCTTGGTTTGTTCTTTGGTATTTGTCTTCTGTCCCCGATCCCGATTGCCCCGTCCTGGCTGGGCCGAGGAGCGCAGACGTAGGCGGATCAGGGATCGCGCTTGTYTGAGCGAAGCGAGTTTGCGCGAGACCCCGCCGTAGTCGAGCACCGCAGGTTGCCCGAAGCGAAGCGTAGGGACCCAGACTGC
>NZ_JBFUBU010000063.1:0-34232 GCF_056405595.1 Polaromonas sp. P1_G1 | reverse complement strand
GCTTGGGTAAGGCGCCCGCGGCGGCGCGCTCGGTGCGCGCCAGCGCCAGGCTCATGGCGAGCGCGCCGCGCACCGGCCGCAGGTCGCCGCCCAGGGAGAGCTCGCCGGCGAATTCATACCCTTCGAGCTTGCGGGCGTCGACCTGGCCGACGTGAAGGGCCAGGCCGCGGCACGGCGCGCGCTCGAAATCGCGGCCGCCGGCGGGCACAGCGTGCTGATGATGGGCGCACCCGGCTCCGGCAAATCGATGCTGGCCCAGCGCTTTGCCGGCCTGCTGCCGGCCATGACCACCGAGGAGGCGCTTGAGAGCGCGGCCGTGGCCTCTTTGGGCGGCCGCTTCTCGCTGGACAAGTGGGCGCAGCGCCCGACCTGCGCGCCGCACCATACCGCCAGCGCCGTGGCCCTGGTCGGCGGCGGCTCGCCACCGCGGCCCGGCGAGATCTCGCTGGCGCACCGCGGCGTGCTCTTCCTCGACGAGCTGCCCGAGTTCCCGCGTGCGGCGCTCGAGGCGCTGCGCGAGCCGCTGGAATCCGGCAGCATCACCATCTCGCGCGCCGCCCAGCGCGCCGAATTCCCGGCCCGCTTCCAGCTGGTCGCGGCCATGAACCCCTGCCCTTGCGGCTACCTCGGCTCCAGCTTGCGGACCTGCCGCTGCTCGCCCGAGCTGGTGGCGCGCTACCAGGGCAAACTCAGCGGCCCGCTGCTGGACCGCATAGACCTGCATGTGGAAGTCGGCGCGCTGGCGGCCGATGAACTGGTGAACTCCCCGCCCGGCGAGGCCACGGCCGACATCCGGCTTCGCGTCGTCGCGGCGCGCGACCGCGCAATGGCCCGGCAAGGCAGCACCAACCAGGCGCTGGAGGGGCGGGCCATCGACACGCAATGCCAGCTCGACGACGCGGCCGCGAAATTCCTCAACACCGCGGCCGCCCGGTTGGGCTGGTCGGGACGCGGCATCCACCGCTGCCTGAAAGTGGCACGAACCATCGCCGACCTGGCCGGTGCGCAGGCCGTGCAGACGGTGCACGTGGCGGAGGCGGTGCAGTACCGCCGTGCGCTGAAGGCCGCCCAGTGATACTGGCGTTTTTCAGTTCTCGCGCGGCCTGCGCGCCTTGCGGGTTTTCCACCAGCGCGACAGATGCACCTTGAGGTCGTGGCGCGGATGGGTGATGCGCCGCACGGCGCTCACGTAATCGAGCGCCAGCCCCGGCGTCCAGGCCATGGCTTCGGCGCGCACGCGCGCGCTGCCGGCCATCCAGACGTCGGGGTGCAATGCCAGCCGCAGCAGGGTGCGCCAGAAAGGTTTGTCGGCAAAGACGCCTTCCATGGCCGCGTCCACGGCCTGCGTCACCACGACGGAGCAATTGCGGCTGGTGAGGTTGTAGGTGTCGTCCCGGTGGTAAACATCCCAGAAGGCCTGAAGGTAGGTTCTGTTGTAGACACGGAAATGCAGCTTGTGGGTGGAAGGCCGGGTCGCCGCGGCTTCTTCGGCATAGGCCGGCAGCCAGACGCCGGGATGGTCGTTGCCCGAAGTGGCGCGCAGGTGGCCGACCAGGTTGGCCTGCGTGATGGCCAGGCGGACCCGCGGGTGGTGGCTGATGTACAGGCCGTCTTCACATTCCAGCGCGATGTGGCCGGTTGAGACGCGGCCCTTCTTCGTCATGGAGGCGATGTAGCGCTCGATCAGCGGAAGGCGTATGCGGTCCTGCTTGTCGTCGACTCCGTCGACCGCCGTCCAGACATGCACGATCATGTGGCCGGCGGCGGCGTTCGCGGCCAGCACCTCGGGGGTGGCCGGCGCCGCGTCGGGTGGCAGCACCCGGGTGCCGCTGTAAAGTTCGACGGCCGCCAGCCGGGAGCCGCGCGGCAGGCGCCTGAGCCGCCAGGCGCCGCGCATCAGGACATAGCCGCCCACGCCCAGCGCCAGGCCGGTGCACAGGGACACGTTCATGCTGGAGGGTACGGGCCAGTCGGTGAACAGCAGCAGCGCCAGCAGCAGGTAAGCCCAGCCTGTCAGGTTGGACTTGCGCCAGCTGGGGTAGCGGATCAACCAGCTGGAGACGATGCGGATCAGGCCGTTGAAGGTGAAAGCCGCGCCAAACAGGATGCCGGCGGCGATCGCGTTGTCCCAGGGGAAGTCCAGCACCAGGCAGGCACACACCACCATGGCCGCGCCGCGCAGCAGCTCGAAACGGCGCCGCATTCGCGCGTGGGTTGCGCCCACCACCATCTCGACAAGCCCCTGGGCCAGCAGCACCGCGCCCAGCACCCAGGTGGCGACATCGGCTACGCCGTCCACCAGGTCGACCAGCAGCGCGGCGCCGAAGAGCGCGGCCAGCACGCCGGCCGCCATGAAAATTTTCCAGCGCCCGACCAGCGCATCGCCGCCAAAAAGAATCAACGCAAGTCTGAACATGTTTCTGCCGTTGTGCTGCCGCGAGGCGGCCGGAGGGGCCGGGCTTTAGTTCAATTCACTTCAATGACGCGAAGTCCACCACCCCTTGTCATAAGCCGGGCCATCATAGCGCCGGGCCCCCGGGGCGGCGGGCGTAAAAAAGCCCCGCAACCTGGCGTTGCGGGGCGCTTGGAGCCATGCCGGCCGGGCCGGTCAGCGGTTGTAGTACGGAGAAGGCTCGGCGGCAGGCTGTGCAGCCACGGGTGCGGGCGCCGGCTTGGGGCCGTAGGTGGCGCCGTCGCCGGTGCGCAGCACATTGCCTTCCACCGTCACGCGGCTGCCCACGCTGGGCGCGCGCGCCACTTCCACCATGCGCTGCGAGCCGTCTTCCATGCGCACGCCGACCTGGTAGACGGTTTCCTTGCGCATATGCCCCTCAATCGCATTGCCGGCAAAACCGCCGCCCACCGCGCCCAGGATGGTGGCCGCGGTGCGGCCGCCGCCATGGCCGACCTGGTTGCCGAGCACGGCGCCCAGCACGCCACCGGCAACGGCACCCGCGCCGACACCTGCGGGCTTGGTGGAGCGTTCAACGGGCGTGACCGATTCGACGGCACCGCACACATGGCAGACCTGCGCGACGACCACCGGTGCGGGCGTGGGGCCGGGAGCGGGCGAAATGCCGGCGTAGCTCGGCGCGGGCGCCGGCTTGGGCGTGGGTTTGGCGATYTTTTTTGCAGGCACGGGCGCGGGCTTGGCGGGCGCCGCGGCGGGCTTTTCAGCCAGGTCGTCCGCCGCGGTGGCGGCTGCGGCCACGGGCGGCGCGACTGCCGGGGCCACCGGTGCCGGCTGCGGCGCAGCCAGCGCCACGGGGGCGGCGACGGGCGGGTTGCGCATCTGGTAAATCATGGTGCCGCCCATGGCCAGGACGGCGACGCCCAAAATGCCGACGGCGGCCCACAAGGGCTTGCTGGCCGACGAGGCCTGCTGGCCCGGCTGGAGAGTTTCGGTGGATGTGTTCATGGCAATTCCCTCAGGTGAAATCAAATCGCTTGCTCGGCGTTGGCTGAATCAACAGGTGTTCAACGTTTCCCATGCCGCGAAGGTAAACACGCTCTGGCAAGCGGCCGTGTATTTATGTAAACGCAGCTTATTCTCCGGCAAAGCCGGCGTAAACGCGAATTACACGGGCTTAAAGATTTGGCGCGAGCAGGCGCTGCAGTTCAGCCGCCTTCAGGCCTCGCCGCTGCGCCAGGTCCTGCAGCTGGTCGTCGCCTATCTTGCCGACGTTGAAGTAAGTGCTCTGCGGATGGCTCAGGTAGAAGCCGCTGACGCTGGCGGCCGGCGTCATGGCCAGGCTTTCGGTCAGCGCCATACCGATCTCGCCGGCCTTGAGCAGCTCGAACATCTCTTTCTTGACGCTGTGGTCCGGGCAGGCCGGATAGCCGGGCGCGGGGCGTATGCCCTGGTATTTTTCGGCGATCAGCGCTTCGCTGTCCAGCGACTCGGCCGGAACATAACCCCAGAGGTCCTTGCGCACGCGCTGGTGCAGGCTTTCGGCGAAGGCCTCGGCCAGGCGGTCGGCCAGGGCCTTGAGCATGATGGACGAGTAGTCGTCGTGGTCGTCGAGAAAGTATTTCTCTTTCTTCTCGGCGCCTATGCCTGCCGTCACGGCGAAGACACCGATGTAGTCGGCAACGCCCTTGGGCGCGACGAAGTCGGCCAGGCAGCGGCTGGGCCGCATCACGCCGTCGATGGCGGTTTTTTCGGTCTGCTGGCGCAGGCCGTACCAGGTCATGGCGACTTCGCTGCGCGTCTCGTCGGTATAGATCTCGATGTCGTCGCCCACGCTGTTGGCCGGGTACAGCGCCATCACGCCGTTGGCGGTGAGCCAGCGKCCTTCGATCAGGCGCTTGAGCATGCGCTGSSCGTCGGCRTASACGCGCACGGCCTCGGTGCCCACCACCTCRTCCTTGAGGATGGCCGGAAACGGGCCCGCCAGGTCCCAGGTCTGGAAGAAGGGGCCCCAGTCGATGTACTGCGCGAGTTCGGCCAGGTCGAAGTTCTTGAACACGCGCCGGCCGGTGAACTTGGGCACGGGCGGCGTGTAGCCGGCCCAGTCCATGGGCGTGGCATTGGCGCGCGCCTTGGCCAGCGGCCACATCGGCACCTGCTTTTTATTGGCGTGCTGGGTGCGCACCTTGTCGTAGTCGGTGTACAGGTCTTCAATGTATTTGGCCGCCTGGTCGGACAGCAGGCTTTGCGCCACGCTGACGCTGCGCGACGCATCCGGCACATACACCACCGGGCCTTCGTAGTGCGGCGAGATCTTGACGGCGGTGTGCACCCGGCTGGTGGTGGCGCCGCCTATCAGCAGCGGGATTTTCTTGATGCGGAAATGCTCGTCCTTCTGCATCTCGGCCGCCACGTACTGCATTTCCTCCAGGCTGGGCGTGATCAGGCCCGACAGCCCGACGATGTCGGCGCCCTCGACCTTGGCGCGCGCCAGGATTTCGTGGCAGGGCACCATCACGCCCATGTTGACGACCTCGAAGTTGTTGCACTGCAGGACCACGGTCACGATGTTCTTGCCGATGTCGTGCACGTCGCCCTTGACCGTGGCGATGATGATCTTGCCCTTGGTTTTGACGTCGCCGCCGGCGGCTTCAAGCAGCAGCTTTTCAGCCTCGATGTAGGGCAACAGATGGGCCACGGCYTGTTTCATCACGCGGGCGCTTTTGACCACCTGGGGCAGGAACATCTTGCCCTGGCCGAACAGGTCGCCGACGACGTTCATGCCGTCCATCAGCGGGCCTTCGATGACGTGCAGCGGCCGGCCGCCTTCGGCAAGAATCTCGCGGTAGACCTCTTCGGTGTCGATCACGATGTGCTCGTTCATGCCGTGGACCAGCGCGTGCGACAGCCGCTGGCGCACCGGCAGGGCGCGCCATTCGTTCTTCTTGCTGTCGTCCTTGGCGCCGCTTTTCGCGGTTTCGGCGACTTCGATCAGCCGTTCGCTGGGTGTGAGCTCGGCCTCGCCCGGCTTGTAGACGGGTGTACGGTTGAGCACCACGTCCTCGACGCGTTCGCGCAGCACCGGATCGAGGTCGTCATACACACCGACCATGCCGGCGTTGACGATGCCCATGTCCATGCCGGCCTGGATCGCGTGGTAGAGGAACACGGTGTGGATGGCTTCGCGCACCGGGTCGTTGCCGCGGAAGCTGAAGGACACGTTGGACACGCCGCCGGAAACCTTGGCGCCCGGCAGGTTCTGCTTGATCCAGCGCGTGGCGTTGATGAAGTCGACCGCGTAGTTGTTGTGCTCCTCGATGCCGGTGGCGATCGCGAAGATGTTGGGGTCGAAGATGATGTCCTCGGGCGGGAAGCCGAGTTCGTCAACCAGCACGCGGTAAGCGCGCTCGCAGATCTCGACCTTGCGCTCATAGGTGTCGGCCTGGCCTTTTTCGTCGAAGGCCATGACCACGGCAGCCGCGCCGTAGCGCTTGAGTAGCTTGGCCTGCTGCTTGAAGGGCTCCAGGCCCTCCTTCATCGAGATCGAGTTGACGATGCCCTTGCCCTGGATGCAACGCAGGCCGGCCTCGATGACGCTCCACTTGGAGCTGTCGATCATGATGGGCACGCGGGCGATGTCGGGTTCGCTGGCGATCAGGTTCAGGAAACGCACCATGGCGGCCTGGCTGTCCAGCATGGCTTCGTCCATGTTGATGTCGATGATCTGSGCGCCGTTTTCCACYTGCTGGCGRGCSACMGCCAGMGCYTSCTCGWAYTSRCCRTTCAGGATCATGCGGGCRAAGGCCTTGGAGCCGGTGACGTTGGTGCGCTCGCCGATGTTGACGAACAGGGTGCCCACGCCGATGTTGACCGGCTCCAGGCCGGACAGCTTCATGGGGGGGACGAAGACGGAATTTTCGGTTTCAGACACGGACTCACCTTGGGTAAGAACCTGTTCACGGTCTAAACGGGGCCGCGCAAGCACCTTCTCGGGATGGGATGCAAGGCGCGGTGCGACGCCCATAGTTCACCTATGGGCTAGCGCCGCAACGCCGCAGACCGCCCGAAAAGGTACTTGCCCTCCGGGTTGGGGTGAAATCGGGCGATTGAGCCACCCGAGCCCTTGCATGGGCATTAGCCCATGCGGCGTTCCCGGCTGGCCCACTCATCCCGATTGCACCCCAACGCGGTCCCGTTTAGACCGTGAACAGGTTCCAGGGTGAGCGTCGTTGCCGCAGGCAACGCCGAAAGGGCCGCCTGTAACCCAAGCCTGACGGACGCGGGGTCCGCTGCAACGCTCCTTGGGTTGCCGGTATTTTACCGGCTGAACGCCCTGTTGCGCCATCCCCCGGTGCGAATGCCCCGGGGAACGGAGTGCTACTTAATCGAGTTTGATTTTGGCGACCTTGATGAGGCGGCCGTAATCAGCGTGCTCTTTCATGACCATGTAGGCGAAATCCGCTGAGGTCATGGGGCTGGGCGTGGCGCTCATGCGTGCGAATTTTTCGGCCGTGTCGGGCGTGTTGAGCGCGGCGGCGAAGGCTTTTTGCAGCTGGTCGGTCGTGGCTTTGGGCAGGTTGGCCGGGCCGAAGATGCCGAACCAGGTGCTGATGTGGAAGCCGGGCAGCACGTCGTTGATGGTGGGGATCTCGGTGAAGCTGCTGGAGCGGTTGATGGTGGTCACGCCGAAAGCCACCAGCTTGCCCGATTTGATGTTGGCGCTGGCCGAGGCCAGGTTGTCGAACATCAGGTCGGTCTGGCCGGACAGCAGGCCGGTCTGCGCCTGGGCCGAGCCGCTGGAAGGCAGGTGCACCACGCTGATCTTGGCCAGGCTTTTGAACAGCTCGCCCGCGAGGTGGCCGGCGCTGCCGTTGCCGCCRGAGGCGTAGTTCAGCCGGCCGGGATTCTTGCGCGCATAGGCGATCAGGTCCTTGGTGTCCTTGATGTTCAGGCGTTTTGCCGTCTCGGCATTCATGACCAGCACATTGGGCACACGGGCCACCAGCGTGATGGGCGTGAAGTCCTTCAGCGCGTCATAAGGCATGTTGGGGTAGAGCCAGGGGTTGATGGCGTGGGTGGCCACCGCGCCCATCACCAGCGTATGGCCGTCGGCCGGCGCCTTGGCGACCAGTGCGGCTCCCACGTTGCCGCCGGAACCGGGCCGGTTGTCGACCGTCACTTCGGTCTTGAGCAGGGGGCGCAGCTTCTCGGCCAGGATCCGCGCGGCATTGTCCAGCGGGCCGCCGGCGGGGTACGGAACGATGATGGTGACCGGTTTTTGCGGCGCCAGCTGCGCATGGGCCCCCAGGGCGGCCGTGGCCACGGCGAATGCCGCGGCGATCTTGATGAATGAACGCACGTTCATGATTTCCTTAGTTGTGATGTTGTGTTGTGTCCGGCCACGGGCAGGCTGCAGGGCGCAGCGCCGGATGGTGAAAACCAAGCCTGACAAACGGGCCTGACTATAGCCGCTAAATGTGACGCGCCGGGGGTGATCCCGCCTGGATACTTTGTAACGGCCGGGACGGGAAGAAAGGGATAAGGTGGCCGGGAAGGCCCCTCACCCTCAGGCGGCTTCCTTGTAGAAGCCGCCGCGCTGCCGCGAGCGCGCGGCCACAGGGGCCACGGCGTGGGCAATCGCACCTATGTGGTCCGGCGTGGTGCCGCAGCAGCCGCCCACGATGTTGACCAGGCCTTCATCGGCGAACTCGCGCAGCAGGCGCGAGGTCACGTCGGGCGTCTCGTCAAAGCCGGTGTCGCTCATGGGATTGGGCAGGCCGGCATTCGGGTAGCAGCTGATGAAGGTGTCGCCGGCCACGCGGGCCAGCTCCTGGATGTAGGGGCGCATCAAGGTGGCGCCCAGCGCGCAGTTGAGGCCTATGGCCAGCGGCGCGGCATGGCGCACGCTGTGCCAGAAAGCCGTCACGGTCTGCCCGCTCAGGATGCGACCCGAAGCGTCGGTCACGGTGCCGCTGATGATCAGGGGCAGGCGCTCGCCGGAGTTGTCGAAGTATTCGTCAATGGCGAACAGCGCCGCCTTGGCGTTGAGCGTGTCGAAGATGGTTTCGACCAGCAGCACGTCACTGCCGCCCTTGACCAGGGCCTCGGTCTGTTCGTAATAAGCCTTGCGCAGCTCTTCAAAGCTGGTGTTGCGCGCGCCGGGATCGTTCACGTCGGGACTGATGCTGGCCGTCTTGGGCGTGGGGCCCAGGGCGCCGACCACGAAGCGCGGCTTGTCGGGCGTGGAGAACTTGTCGCAGGCGGCGCGCGCGATGCGGGCCGATTCGTAATTCATCTCGACGGCCAGCTCGGCCATGTCGTAATCGCCTTGCGCCACGGTGGTCGCGCCGAAGGTGTTGGTTTCAATCATGTCGGCGCCAGCGGCCAGGTAGCCTTCGTGGATGTCCTGGATCACGTCGGGGCGCGTAAGACTCAGCAACTCGTTGTTGCCCTTGACGTCCTTGTGGAAGTCCTTGAAACGCTCGCCGCGGTACTGGGCCTCGTTCAATTTGAAGCGCTGGATCATGGTGCCCATGGCGCCGTCGAGGATGGCGATGCGTTGTTCCAGGATGGCCGGCAGTTGTTGGCCGCGGGTGTAGGTGATTGGCTTCATGGCCTAATTTTAAGCGGCCGCGGTTTTTTCGACAGACGCCGAAATGGCCACCCTGTTTTCCGCCGGGCCGCCCCAAGGAAAACGCGCCCCCTCGGGGGGCAGCGCAGTACGCGAAGCGACAAGCGTGGGGGCCTTAGACGACAATAGGGGTATTGACTCCATCATGAAAAATTTTCAACCCAAAGAGGCCTGGTCCTGGCTGCAGGCGCATCCCGATGCGCTGTTCGTGGACGTGCGCATGGAAATCGAGTCGCTGTATGTCGGCCGCCCGCCGGGCGTGGTCAACGTGCCGTGGTACGAGTACCCCGACCTGCAGCCCGACGCGCACAAGTTCGCCGAGGCCGTGGCGCGCGAAGCCGCGGGCAAGGCGCAGCCGGTGCTGCTGATCTGCCGTTCCGGCAAGCGCACGCTGGATGCGGGCAAGGCGCTGGAGGCGGCCGGTTTCACCGACGTGCAGCATGTGGTGCACGGCTTCGAGGGCGAACTCGACGAGCAGTTCCAGCGCTCCACACTCTCGGGCTGGCGCTTTGACGGCCTGCCCTGGGAGCAGATGTAGCCTTCGCTTTCCCGGCATCCGCGCAGCAGGCTTCACCGCACCACTTTCCCTTTTCCCATTTCAACCTTGTCCTCACTCCCCGTCTCCCCCCTTCCCACCCCTTTGCATGTACTGGCCGAGGTGTTCGGCTACGACAGCTTCCGGGGCCCGCAGGAAGCCATCGTGGACCACGTGGTGCGCGGCGGCGACGCGCTGGTGCTGATGCCCACGGGCGGCGGCAAGTCGCTGTGCTACCAGATACCGGCCATCGTGCGGCAGCAGGCCGGCCACGGCGTGACGGTGGTGATCTCGCCGCTTATCGCGCTGATGCACGACCAGGTCGGCGCGCTGCACGAAGCCGGCGTGTCGGCGGCTTTCCTCAATTCCACGCAGAGCTTCGACGAAAGCAGCCAGCTTGAAAAACAGCTGCTGCGCAATGAGCTCACGCTGCTGTACGCCGCGCCCGAGCGCATCAACACGCCGCGCATGAAGGGCCTGCTGGCCTCGCTGCACGAGCGCGGGCTGCTGAGCCTGTTCGCGATCGACGAGGCGCACTGCGTGAGCCAGTGGGGCCACGATTTCCGGCCCGAATACCGCTCGCTGAGCCTGCTGCACGAGACCTTCCCCGACGTGCCGCGCATGGCGCTGACGGCCACGGCCGACGCGCTGACACGCCAGGACATGATCGAGCGCCTCAAGCTCGAGGACGCGCGCCAGTTCGTCAGCAGCTTCGACCGGCCCAACATCCGCTACACCATCGTCGAAAAGACCGACCCGACGCGCCAGCTGCTGCGTTTCATCGAGACCGAACACGAGGGCGAAGCCGGCATCGTCTACTGCCAGTCGCGCAAGCGCGTGGAAGAGATCGCCGGCATGCTGCAGGATGCCGGCCTGAAGGCGCTGGCCTACCACGCGGGGCTTGATTCAAGCCTGCGCCAGCAACGGCAGGACCGCTTCCTGCGCGAGGACGGCATCGTCATGGTCGCCACCATCGCCTTCGGCATGGGCATCGACAAGCCCGACGTGCGCTTCGTCGCCCACCTGGACATGCCCAAGAACATCGAGGGCTACTACCAGGAAACCGGCCGCGCCGGACGCGACGGCCAGAGCGCCGACGCCTGGATGGTCTACGGCCTGCAGGACGTGGTGAACCAGCGCCGCATGATTGACACCAGCGAGGCTGCCAGCGAGGAGTTCAAGCAGGTGATGCGCGGCAAGCTCGACGCGCTGCTGACCCTGGCCGAGGACACGCGCTGCCGGCGCGTCAGCCTGCTCGGCTATTTCGGCGAAGACAGCCAGCCCTGCGGCAACTGCGACAACTGCCTGAACCCACCGGCCGTCTGGGACGCCACCGAGGCGGCGCGCAAGATGCTCAGCTGCATCTACCGCGTGCAGCAGGCCAGCGGGATCAGCTTCGGCGCCGGCCACATCATGGACATCCTGCGCGGCAAGGCCACCGAAAAAGTGGCCCAGCACGGGCACGACAAGCTCAGCACCTTCGGCATAGGCGCGGACCTGGCCGAGGCGCAATGGCGCGGCGTGCTGCGCCAGCTGATCGCGCGCAACATGGTGCGCGTGGACGCCGAGGCCTTCAGCACGCTGCAGCTGATGCCGGACGCACGCCAGGTACTCAAGGGCGAGGTCAGCGTGGTGCTGCGCGAGCAGGCGGCGGGCGCCAAGGCCGGCGGCCGCGGCAAGCGCGTGACCAAGACCTCGGTCAAGGGCCTGGCTGAGGCCGCGCTCAACGCCGGCGCGCTCGAGCGCCTGGCGCGCCTCAAAGCCTGGCGCGCCGAAGTCGCGCGCGAGCACAATCTGCCGGCCTTCGTGATCTTCCACGACGCCACCTTGCGCGCGATTGCGGAACGCGCACCACAAGGTGTCGCCGACCTCGAAGGCATCAGCGGTATCGGCGTCAAAAAGCTCGAGGCCTACGGGGCCGAAGTGCTGCGCGTCTGCGCAGCAACGGCTTAGTCCTTCGCCAGCCGGCGGCCGAAACCCGCGCGGTACCCGTACGCCTTGGCCGCTTAAACCGCGCCAGGCGTATTCCGTATCTCGACGCTGTCTATGGCCGCGCGGGCGGGGCGCTGCGGCGTCAACAGCCCGCGAACCAGCCCAGCAGCGTTAAAACACCACGACACGACCGAAAACACGGCTTTTGTGGCGCTGCGTTTTCGCCATGCCATCAACAGGATGGGTACCGCCGCAATGCAGGAGAAGGCCGCGATGCGCGCTGTCCACGGCAGGGGAGCCACCAAAACGGCGAGCAACACGGCCCACCATCCCAGCACGGCGACATACAGCCGCAACTCGCGCACCCGCGTCAGCACCAACCCCAGGTGCGACTCGCCCCAGGCCGCGCGCAGCACTTCGCCCAGGCCGCAGATGTAGCGGCTGCGCCAGCGGCGCACCAGCAACTGGTAGGGAGGCGCATCGTGGCCATGGTGCCGCACGGAATCGGTGCCCAGGCGCCACAATTTCCAGCCCCTGGCATGCAGGCGCATGGCCAGGTCAAACTCCTCATAGCTGTGCAGGTTGCGGTCTGAAAAATACCCCGCTTGCTCCACTGCGGCCCTGCGGTACAGGCCGCCCATGTCCAACCGGTCCACCGTGCCTGCCCGCATGTGGCCCAAACCCCGCTCCACGCGCGCCACATACTCCAGGCTGCTGGTATTCATTTCAACGACTTGCCCTCCCACGCCGGCCACGTCGGGATGCGCCTGCATGAAGGCCAGCGCCTCCGGCAAAAAACCGGGCAGCATTTCCATGTCGCCGTCCAGGATGTAAACAAATTCGCCCACCGAATGCTGGTAACCCAGCTGGGGGCCGACGCCGCAGCAGCGTTCGTCGGCGCGTGCCAGTTGCACGATACGGATGGGATAGGCAGACGCCAGTGCCACGGTGCGGTCGCTGGAGCAGGAATCGGCGAGCACCACCTCGCCACCGACCATCCGGACGGCCGTCAGCGCACTCTCCACCGCGGCGACGATGCGCTTTTCTTCGTTCAGGGCCTTGATGACGATGCTCACCCGGCATGGGGCACCTGTGGCTTCAGAGGGTTGCATCATTTTTACCTCGCAAAATAATGCGGGCCGGCACACCCACGGCAAGCGCGCCGGCGGGGACGTCCGTGATCACCACCGCATTGGCGCCGATGTCAACGTCGTCCCCAATCCGTATGGCCCCAAGGATCTTCGCGCCGGCGCCGATGTTCACACGGTTGCCGATGTGCGGCGCTTCCAGCGGCCTGTCCATGCGCTGGTTGCCGATGGTGACGCCCTGGCGGATGATGCAGTCGTCCCCGATGACGGCCTTGCCGTGCACCACAATCGCGCCGGAATGTTCTATGACGAGGCGCCTCCCGATCTGGGCCGAGACCCCGATCGTGACGCCGCAAAACATTTCAGCCAGCTTGGCCAGTACCAGATGCAGGGCGCCAAGCGGGTAACGCACCAGCCTGGACTGAAACCGGTAGCGCAAATGCCCCAGCCTGTATACCTGCAGCGCCCAGAAGCCCAGGGACAGAACGCCTTCCTGCGCCGCACGCAAGTCCTCAAGAAAAGCCATCGCTATTGACCTTCCATAACGCACATTGAGACGTGACAAGCACTCGCATGGTCGCAGGCTCCAACGGAGGGCGGTTAGGAGTTCCGGGAAGAAGTCCGCGGCAAGCGCCTCAGAACCCGGCAAAACCGGGGCGATAAATCTCAGCTTTCGGAGAGGAAAAGTGCAAGATTCGTACCAATGGACTTGCCAGAGAGATTGCGCTGGCAGCGGCTGTATCAGCAGCGCAGGCGGGTCGTAAAGAAGACCGTTGTGCCCGGTTTTGGGGCGGCCGGGCCGGCGCAAGGCGGCGGTTGGGACGGAAATCTTCCGCTTTGCGTCCAGGCGCCATGCCTGCTGTGCATATCAACCCATCGTTAAGCTCATGACGCATTTTTCGCAAGGGTTTATCCCGAGCGAATAGGCCTTTGCACCCGCATGGCGCACGCAGTGCTTGGGTTAGGATTTCGGCGCTGGCACGCATCGTGCTGGACCTCATAAGTTTCACTGACTGGAGAATCCCGTGATCAAAATCGCAAAAAAACATGGCCTTGCCACGCTGGCTGCCGCCGGCCTCACCCTTGCTGCGATGGCGCCCGCCCACGCCGGCAAGACACTGGATGCCATCAAGGCGCGCGGCCAGGTCATCTGCGGCGTGAACGTCGGCCTGGCGGGCTTCTCCGCCGCCGACAGCAACGGCGCCTGGACCGGCCTTGACGTGGACGTCTGCAAGGCGGTCGCCGCCAGCGTGCTGGGCGACGCCAGCAAGGTGAAATGGGTTCCCCTGAACGCCCAGCAGCGCTTCACCGCGCTGCAATCCGGCGAAGTCGACGTGCTCTCGCGCAACACCACCTTCTCGCTGACCCGCGACGCGTCGCTGGGCCTGCACATGACCGCCGTCACTTATTACGACGGCCAGGGTTTCATGGTTCCCGTGAAAAGCAAGATCAAGAGCGCCAAGTCGCTGAAGAACGCCACGGTCTGCGTGCAGTCCGGCACCACGACCGAGAAAAACCTGACCGATTTCTCCAAAGCCAACAACCTGAACATGAAGCCCGTGGTGTTTGAAAAGCAGGAGGCCGTCAACGCCGCCTACTTCTCGGGCCGCTGCCAGGCTTACACGACGGACGCCTCAGGCCTGGCCTCGGTGCGCAACAAGGAAGCCAAGGTTCCCGCCGACCACCTGATCCTGCCCGAGCTGATCTCCAAGGAGCCGCTGGGCCCCATGGTGCGCCGCGGTGACGACGAGTGGTTCGCCATCGTCAAGTGGGTGGTGTACGGCCTGGTCGAAGCCGAAGAGTACGGCGTGACCCAGGCCAACGTCGACGCCATGACCAAGGACAGCAAGGACCCCGTGGTCATGCGCCTGACCGGCAGCGGCGAGGACACCGGCAAGCTGCTGGGCCTGGACAAGGAGTGGCTGGTGCGCGCCGTCAAGGCCGTCGGCAACTACGGCGAGATCTTCGAACGCAACGTCGGCCCCAAGACGCCGCTGGCGCTGCCGCGCGGCCAGAACAACCAGTGGAACAAGGGCGGCCAGATGTACGCCATGCCGGTGCGCTGACCTGATCACCTGATTCCGATGCGCTAACGCAACGGGCCGCTCACAACCACACGTTGTCGAGCGGCCCGCTTTTTTGGGTACCCCGTTTATGTCCGAGCACTCCCTGATTCCCCCGCGCCCGGCTCCGGCCACGCGGCGCAAGGTTTTTTCCTGGCGCAGCAAGCAGGCGCGCGCCATCGTCTACCAGGTGCTGGCCGTCAGCCTGATCGTCTTCCTGATCTGGCTGCTGGTGAGCAACACCATGGCCAACATGAAGACCCGCGGCATCCAGAGCGGCTTCGACTTCCTGATGCAGCCGGCCGGCTTCGACATCGGCGAAGGCTGGCTCAATTACGACTCCATAGACCCCTACTGGAAAGCCTTCCTGGTCGGGCTGGTCAACACGCTGCGCGTGGCGGTGGTCGGCATCGTGCTGACCTCCACCCTGGGCACCCTGCTGGGCGTGGGCCGCTTCTCGCGCAACGCCCTGGTGCGCGCGCTGTGCTACGGCTACGTGGAGACCTTCCGCAACATCCCGGTGCTGCTGCAACTGCTGATGTGGTACCTGCTGTTCACCGAATACCTGCCGGCCATCGACCAGGCCCTGCACATCGGCAAATGGGTTTATGTCAGCAAGAACGGCCTCTCCTACCCTTCGCCGGTGTGGAAGCTGGGCCAGACGCTGGCGCTTGTGGGCGCCCTGGTCGGTGTCGCGGCCAGCGTGTTCTATGCGCGCAGTGCGCGCAAGCAGTTCGACCTGACCGGCAAACCGCGGCCGGTGTTCTGGGTGTCGCTGGCGCTGGTCATCGGCGGTGCGCTGCTTGGCTGGCTCGCCGGCGGCGCGCCCAACGAATGGAACATGCCGCTGCTGACCGAGTCGCAGGTTGAAGGCGGCGGGGCGCTGTCGCCGGAGTACCTCGCGGTGCTGCTGGGCCTGGTGCTCTACACCTCCGCCTTCGTGGCCGAGGTGGTGCGCGCCGGCATCGCCTCGGTGTCGCTGGGCCAGCATGAGGCCAGCGCTTCACTGGGCCTGTCGCGCGGCCATTCAATGCGGCTGGTGGTGTTGCCGCAGGCGCTGAGGGTCATCATCCCGCCGCTGACCAACCAGTACCTCAACCTCACCAAGAACTCCTCGCTGGCCGTCGCCGTGGGTTACCCGGACCTGGTCTCCATCGCCAACACGTCGCTGAACCAGACCGGCCGGGCCGTGGAGTGCATCGCCATCATCATGCTGATCTACCTGAGCACCTCGCTGGCGACGTCCGGCCTGATGAACTGGTTCAACAGCCGTGCCGCCATCAAGGAGCGCTGAACGATGAGCAAAACCTTTGTCCCCATCGCAGCCCGCCCCGCCCCCATCAAGATGGAGGGCGTCGGCCCCTGGCTGCGCAACAACCTGTTCTCCAGCATCGGTAATACGGTGATCTCCCTTGTTGTGCTCGCGCTGCTGGCGTGGGCCGCCTCGGGCATCGCGCAGTGGGGCATCATCCATGCCGTCACCGCGGCCGACCCGGACGCCTGCCAGGCCGCGCGCGGCGCGGGCGCCTGCTGGGGTGTGATCCGCGAAAAGGGCCGCATCATCCTGCTGGGCCGCTATCCACAGCCCGAACACTGGCGTGCGGAACTCGCCACCCTGCTGCTGCTGGGCCTGGTGGTAGCCAGCTGCGTACGCTGGTTCTGGAAGCCCTGGCTGGCGCTGCTGTGGGTCGCGGTGCTGGCGACCTTCTTCACGCTGATGAGCGGCGGTGTCCTGGGCCTGGCCAAGGTGACGACCGACCAGTGGGGCGGCCTGCCGCTGACGGTGATGCTCACGGTGATCTCGATGACCATCGCCTTCCCGATCGCGGTGGTGGTGGCGCTGGGGCGCCGCGCCAACATGCCGGCCATACGCACGCTGTGCGTCATCTACGTCGAGCTGATACGCGGCGTGCCGCTGATCTCGGTGCTGTTCATGGCCAGCTTCATGTTCCCGCTGTTCATGCCCATAGGCCAGTCGCCTGACGTGCTGGTGCGGGTCATCGTCGGCATCACGCTGTTCGCGGCGGCCTACATGGCCGAGATCGTGCGCGGCGGTTTGCAGTCGCTCTCCAAGGGCCAGACCGAGGCGGCGGCCAGCCTGGGGCTGGGTTACTGGCAGACGCAGGGCAAGATCGTGCTGCCGCAGGCCCTGGGCACCGTGGTCCCCAGCATCATGAACAACTTCATCTCGCTCTTCAAGGACACCTCGCTGGTGACCATCGTGTCGCTGTACGAGCTCACGGGCGCGCTGTCGCTGGCCGTGGGCTCGGACCCGAACTGGCGCCCTTTCAAGATCGAAGCCTATATTTTTATCGCCGCGATTTATTTCACCTGCTGCTTCGCCATGTCGCGCTACAGCCTGTGGATTGAACGCCGGCTCGCCGTGGGCAAAGCCCGTTGAACAGGAAACAACAAAATGAGTGAACCCACCATCCACTTCGACAAGGTCAACAAATGGTACGGCAACAACTTCCACGTGTTGCGCGACATCGACCTTCAAGTCAAGCCGGGCGAGCGCCTGGTGATCTGCGGGCCTTCGGGCTCGGGCAAGTCCACCATGATCCGCTGCATCAATGCGCTGGAGGACTACCAGGAAGGCAAACTCACCGTCGCGGGCTCGCTGCTGGGCGRCGACATCAAGGCGATTGACGCGGTGCGCCGCCAGGTCGGCATGGTGTTCCAGCAGTTCAACCTGTTCCCGCACCTGACGGTGCTGGAAAACCTCACGCTCTCGCCGACCTGGGTGGCGGGCCTGTCGAAAAAAGACGCGATCGAGCGCGCCATGGTGCAGCTCGAGCGCGTGCGCATCGCCGAGCAGGCGCAGAAGTACCCCCTGCAGCTCTCGGGCGGCCAGCAGCAACGCGTGGCGATTGCCCGGGCGCTGTGCCTCACGCCCAAGATCATGCTGTTCGAYGAGCCCACTTCGGCGCTGGACCCSGARATGATCAAGGAAGTRCTGGAYGTGATGATGGAACTGGCCAACCAGGGCATGACCATGCTGTGCGTGACGCACGAAATGGGCTTTGCCAAGGCGGTGGCCGACCGCGTGATCTTCATGGACCAGGGCCAGATCGTCGAGGAGAACACGCCCACCGAGTTCTTCAACCATCCGCAAACCGACCGGGCCAAGGATTTCCTGTCCAAAATTCTGGGGCATTAGACTAGAGCCCATGTGCCAACTCCTGGGAATGAATTCGGCGAAGCCGGCGGACCTTCGGTTCTCGCTCACCGGCTTCGCCGCGCGCGGCGGCCTGACCGACCACCATGCGGACGGTTTCGGCATCGGTTTTTTTGAAGACAAGGCCTGCCGCCTTTTTGTCGACGCCCAGCCGGCGGCCACCTCACCGGTCGCCGAAATGCTCAAGCACTACGCGATCAAGTCGCGCAACGTGGTCTCTCACATCCGCAAGGCGACCCAGGGCGACCCGATGCGGCTGGAGAATTGCCATCCCTTCACCCGCGAACTTTGGGGCCGGCACTGGCTGTTCGCCCACAACGGCGATTTGATCGATTACCAGCCGGACTCCGCCGGCAACTACCAGCCGGTGGGCACCACCGACAGCGAGCGGGCCTTCTGCGCGCTGATGGAAGAACTCAAGCGCATCAGCCCGCGCGAGCCCTGCTCGGCCGATATCGTGTTCGACACGCTGTGCGCCATGAGCGAGCGCACCGCCGAATTCGGCGTTTTCAACTATTTGCTGTCCAATGGCCAGTCGCTGTATGCGCATTGCTCGACGCGGCTGTGGTACCTGGTGCGCGAATGGCCGTTTTCCAATGCCAGCCTGGTCGATGCCGACCTCAGCATGGATTTCGCCCAGACCAACAATCCGGAAGACCGGCTCTGCGTGGTCGCCACCCAGCCGCTGACTCGCAATGAAAACTGGCAGCAGATGCAGCCCGGACAGCTGCTGTGGATGGAAGACGGCCGCATCGTGCGGCAGGCGCAGCTGGAAGTCAGCGAAGCCATACGAAAGAAACACCAAGCCAGCCTGGCCTGCGTGTAAGCCAGAAGGGATTACTGCAGGAAACCCATGTTGCGGCCTTCGCGCACCTCGGGCTTGATGCGGTGCTCGGCCTCGAGCTGTGCGAGGAACTCTTCGGCCGTGAATTCGGCCGCCAGGATGTCGACCTGGCGTTTGACGGCCGCGAAATCGCCGGGGCACAGCTGCGTGAGCTTGCCCAGGCGCTCGCGCAGGGCGCCGCCCAGCAGGGCCGCGTCGCCGGCCAGTGCCTCGACCACAAACATGGCTTCGCGCTGCTCGCGGGTCAGCGGCATGAATTTGATCTTGAAGGTGAAACGGCGCAGCGCCGCCTGGTCCAGGCTGTCGAACAGGTTGGTGGTGCAGATGAAGATGCCGTTGTGGCGTTCCATGCCCTGCAGCATTTCGTTGACCTCGGTCACCTCGTAGGTGCGCTGGGCGCCGCGCCTGTCCTGCAGAAAGCTGTCGGCTTCATCGAGCAGCAGTACGGCTTTTTCGGACTCGGCCTCGCGGAACATGGCGGCCATGTTCTGTTCGGTCTCGCCGACGTACTTGCTCATGAGGTCGCTGGCCTGTTTGATGATCAGGGGCAGGTCCAGCGCTTTGGCGATGTGCTCGGCCAGCGCGGTCTTGCCGGTGCCGGGCGGGCCGTAAAAGCACAGGCTGCCGTGGCCGCGGCTCTTGAGCGCCTCGACGATGCGCGGCACTTCAAAGCGCGACTCGACGTTGAGCATGGACAGGTCGTAGGTAGTGACACTGCGCCGGCCCGCGGTTTCGGATTTGTTGCCCAGCGCAACGTCGGCGTTCTTGAGCTGCCGCTCAATCAACGATTCCATCAGCAGCGGCCGGCCGCCGGCCAGGATGGCCTGCATGGCTTCGCCGTCGACATGCGCGTCGATTTTTTCCTCGGGCGCGCTGGCCAGGCGCGCGAAACGGRCGGCCGYACGTATCTGCGCGGGCGTGAGGCCTTTGCGCGCCGTGAGCTTGGCCACGAAGGCATCGCTGACCTGCACACCCTCCAGCGTCTTGCGCACCACGCCCTCGCGCGCGCCGGGCGGCGGTGAGCGCAACTCAAGGTGGTAGGCGAAACGGCGGCGGAAGGCCGGGTCTATCTGTTCGATGCGGTTGGTGACCCACAGTGTGGGCACGGTGTTGGATTCGAGGATCTGGTTGACCCAGGCCTTGCCGCTCACCGAGCCGCTGGCCGGCACCGGCAGCTGTTCGGAGCGCGCCATCAGCTGCGCGGCTTCATTGGAGATGGGCGGGAACACGTCCTCCACCTCGTCGAACAGCAGGGCCGAATGCGTGCTGCCTTTGAGGAAGACCTGCGCGATCTGCAATGAGCGGTAGCGGTCGCGCCCGCTCAGTGAATTGCCGTCACGGTCGGCGTATTCAACCTCGAACAAGTCCAGGCCGGCGGCCTGCGACACCACCTTGGCCAGCTCGGTCTTGCCGGTGCCGGGCGGGCCGTAAAGCAGCACATTGACGCCCTGCTCCTTGGCGGCCACGGCATTGCGCAGAAGGGACACCAGCACCTGCGCGTCCTCCTGCACGAAAGCGAAATCGGCCAGGCCCAGGCTGCTGTGCGCGGCGGGCCGGGTGAACACGGCCATCAGCTCGTTCTGGTCGCGGTATTCGCGCATCAAAACCGGCGGCAGTTTCTCGCTGACCTTCATGAGGTCGGCGAGGTCGGTGATGTTGTGCTCGGAGATCAGGTTCTCGACCATGCCGATGCGTTCGAGCCGCGAGCCGGCGCGCAGCGCCTCGGCGACTTCGGGCGCCTTGACGCCGGCCACGTCGGCGATGGCGGCATAGGCTTCGGGGGCGTTGTTGACCTTGAACTCCACCAGCAGGGAACGCAGGTCGCGCTGGTAGCGCGCCAGCGTGCCATAGAGCAGCAGCGCGCGCTCGGCGCGGTTCAGCTGCAGCAGGTTGGCCAGCGCATCGATGTTTTTTTCGACCAGGGTCGATTGTTTCTTGAGCGCGTGCGTGAGCCACTCGCCGGTGGCCGCCAGCACCGACAGCAAGTCCTTGGGCTGGTCCTTGGCGTGTTCGTCGAGGTAGAAAAACAGCGTGCCCTCTTCGTAGGGGCCGCGCCAGGCGCCGTGGCGCGCCATGAATTCGGCGTCGGTCAGGCTTTCGTGGCCGCGCCAGAATTCGTTGTCCTTGCAGCGGCGGACCAGGAATTCGCGCAGGCGCTGCAGCGCGGGCAGTGGCCAGACCAGGTGCCGGCCGGAGAGGGAGAGCAGGCTGTTGAGGTCGCGCCTGACATTGAACTTGGCGCCCTGGCGGGCGGCCAGCGTCAGCACGAAATGCGAACACATCAAGTCCAGCACCGGGGCTTCCTTGAGCCCGGGGGACAGCAGCCACTGCTGCTCGCTAACGGAACGCTTGCTCATGGACAAACCTCCCTGTTGCAACTACACCGCTGGTTGACATTGCCTGTGCACCTTGCCTCATTGCGTGACCTATCACCTTGGCCATGAACGCCTGGGCGCCATGGGGCTCAACGAGGCTCCACCATAACGCAGCTTGAAGCATCATGGAAGACGCTACTTGAACCCTTACGTGTGAAATGCGCCACAGAATCGCTAACGTTACACGCGGACAATCACCCGGCACAATCCCGTACATCGCCACAGAGGAAATCATGCTCAGCCTTACCGACATCGAACAGGCCGCCCAGCGGCTGCAGGGCCATTTGCTGGACACACCGTGTGTGGAATCCAGGACGCTGTCGCAGCTGACAGGCGCGCAGATTTTCCTGAAGTTCGAGAACCTCCAGTACACCGCATCCTTCAAGGAGCGTGGCGCTTGTAACAAGCTCGCGCAACTGTCAGCCGACGAACGGCGGCGCGGCGTGATCGCGATGAGCGCGGGTAACCATGCCCAGGGTGTGGCCTACCACGCGCAGCGCCTCGGCCTGCGGGCGGTGATCGTGATGCCGCGCTTCACGCCGGGCGTGAAGATAGAGCGCACCCGCGGCTTTGGCGCCGAGGTGGTGCTGCACGGCGATTCGCTCGACGAGTCGCGCGCCCATGCCCTGCTGCTGGCCGAGCGCGAGGGCCTGGTTTTTGTGCACCCCTATGACGACGAAGCCATCGTCGCGGGCCAGGGCACCGTCGGGCTGGAGATGCTGCGTGCCGTGCCCGAGCTGGACACCCTGGTCATCGCCGTGGGCGGCGGCGGCCTGATCGCGGGCATGGCCACGGCGGCCAGGGCTCTCAAGCCCGGCATTGAAATCATCGGCGTGCAGACCTCCCGCTTCCCGGGCATGGTCAATGCCATCAAGGGCACCCAGCATCCGCAAGGCACCAGCACGATTGCCGAAGGCATCGCCGTCGGCACGCCCGGCGTCATCCCGCGGGCCATCATCGCCAAGCTGGTGGACGACCTGGTGCTGGTGGACGAAGGCGACATCGAGCAGGCCATGGTCATGCTGCTCGAGATCGAAAAAACCCTGGTCGAGGGCGCGGGCGCGGCCGGACTCGCGGCGCTGCTCAAATACCCGGCGCGCTTTGCCGGCAAAAAAGTCGGCCTGGTGCTGTGCGGCGGCAACATCGACCCGCTGCTGCTGGCCGCCATCATCGAACGCGGCATGGTGCGCGCCGGGCGCCTGGCGCGCATCAAGGTCAGCGTGCGCGACATTCCCGGCTCACTGGCGAAAATCACCGCCACCGTGGCCGACGCCGGCGCCAACATCGACGAAGTGCATCACCAGCGCGCCTTCACCATGCTCTCGGCCCAGAACGTGGAGATCGAACTGGTGATCCAGACGCGCGGGCGCGACCACATCCAGCAGGTGCTGGCGGCGGTCAACGCGGCCGGCTTCGAGGCCTCGGAGCAGCACTGAGCCCGGCTACCGACCGGCGGTTCAGTTCCAGCCGATCACCTCAAAGCCGCGTTCGCTGAGGCAGCGTTGCACAAAGCTGCGGTAGGTGCTGTTGGGCTTGTCGTTATGGAAAGCACCCGACACCGCGCCCGCCGAACCGCCCACGGCGGCACCCGCGGCGCCGGCGCGCAGCACGCCTTCCCCGGGGGGGGCGGCCCACTTCATTACCGCTTTGCGACGGGCTGAGCCCGGCAGCCGAGGCCCGCGACATGCAGGCATTGGCTTCGGCCTGGCCCTGAGCATCGCCTACGCGGTTCAGCGTGGCGTTGGGATAGAGCACCGGCCTGGCCGAGGCGCTGTTGGGGCCGCCGGTGGCGCAGGCCGATAGCAGCGCCAGCGCAGACAAAGCTGCGCCGACCGAAACGGCGCGCAAGCGGGATTGAAATGGGGCTGGGGATTTCATGCTTTCCTTCCACAAACAGGCATGGCTAAAGAGTAACGCAAAGGCGGCGGCCGGCTTCTTTGCGGCCCATCGCGGCATGCGGGTAAAATCTGCCCAGACTTTCAAGCAATTCAGGAACCCCCATGTCCAGTCCAGCCAGCCACACCACCAATGCCGCCCACGACAGCGCCACGCCCGCCCAGGAACAGGATGCCGTTGACGCCATCATCCCCGTGATCCCCATTGTTTTGCCTGTGGTCGGCGGTGTGCTGATGTTCCTGTTGGCCTTCATCGCCATCTACATGGCCTGAAACCCTCCCGCCTCTCCTTCGCTTCCCCCAAAAGTCCGCACCTTGCGGACTTTTTTGTTTCCGGCCCTAGCGCCCTCTGACTCTTTTCCGGCCCTTTTCCGCAGCGAAAACCCCGGCCCGGCAGCGCCCTATGGCATTCCATACCCCCATGTCATGACTGCCTGAACCCCTGCATGGCTTATGCATAACCTCATGCAAGTTCTGCATAACTTTTGACGGTAACTGCAAGGTAACCCAGGCCGATGTTCTTAAAATGAATTCTCCGGCCGACCCGTGGGAGGTGGAAAAGCAGGTCCTTCCGACCGCTTTTTACCTCACGCCGCAGCTGTCCGGAAGCCCTCAAGCCTTATTTCGACAAGCGTCTCAAGCACAGGACCATGCCCACGGTTGCCGCGCGACGCTTCCCGAAATAACGCTTTTTAACTTTGGAGTTTTTCGATGAACCAACCCGTGATGCAGGGCCTCAAGCTCAACACACCCAGCTACGTCAAGAACGCGAAACTGATCGCCTGGGTCGCCGACATGGTGGCCCTGTGCAAGCCCGACGACGTGTACTGGTGCGACGGCAGCGACGCCGAATACCAGCGCCTGTGCCAGCAGCTGGTCGACGCCGGCACCTTCAAGAAACTCAACGAAGCCAAGCGCCCCAACAGCTTCCTGGCCCAGAGCGACCCCAGCGACGTCGCGCGCGTGGAAGACCGCACCTACATCTGCTCGGCCAAAAAGGAAGACGCCGGCCCGACCAACAACTGGATGGCGCCCGCCGAGATGCGCCAGACGCTGCAACCCCTGTTTGACGGCTGCATGAAGGGCCGCACCATGTACGTGGTGCCTTTCAGCATGGGCCCGCTGGGCTCGCCGATCGCGCACATCGGCATCGAACTCTCCGACAGCCCCTACGTGGCCGTCAACATGAAGATCATGACGCGCATGGGCCAGGCGGTGTTCGGCGTGCTGGGCGTGGACGGCGACTTCGTGCCCTGCGTGCACACCGTGGGCGCGCCGCTGGCCGAAGGCCAGAAGGACGTGAAGTGGCCCTGCAACAAGACCAAGTACATCGTGCACTACCCCGAGACGCGCGAGATCTGGTCTTACGGCTCCGGCTACGGCGGCAATGCGCTGCTCGGCAAGAAGTGCTTCGCACTGCGCATCGCTTCCAACATGGGCCGCGACGAAGGCTGGCTGGCCGAGCACATGCTGATCCTCGGCGTGACGAACCCCCAGGGCAAGAAATACCACGTGGCGGCCGCCTTCCCGAGCGCCTGCGGCAAGACCAACTTCTCCATGCTGGTGCCGCCGGCCGGCTTTGACGGCTGGAAAGTCACCACCATCGGCGACGACATCGCCTGGATCAAGCCCAGCGCCGACGGCAAGCTCTACGCCATCAACCCCGAAGCCGGTTATTTCGGCGTGGCGCCTGGCACCAATTTCCACACCAACCCGAACTGCATGGCGAGCCTGGACAAGAACGTCATCTTCACCAACGTCGCCCTGACCGACGACGGCGACGTGTGGTGGGAAGGCATGGAAAAGGACACCGGCGGCCAGCCCGCGCACCTGATCGACTGGCAAGGCAAGGACTGGACACCGCAGATCGCCAAGGAAACCGGCGCCAAGGCCGCCCACCCCAATGCCCGCTTCACGGTGGCCGCCATCAACAACCCGGCCCTGGACAGTGCCTGGGACGACCCGAAAGGTGTGGCGATTGACGCCTTCATCTTCGGCGGCCGCCGCTCCACCACCGTGCCGCTGGTCACCGAAGCGCGCAACTGGGTCGAGGGCGTGTACATGGCCGCGACCATGGGCTCGGAAACCACGGCAGCCGCCACCGGCCAGGCCGGCGTGGTGCGCCGYGACCCCTTCGCCATGCTGCCCTTCATGGGCTACAACATGAGCGACTACTTCCAGCACTGGCTCAACGTCGGCAAGAAGCTGGAAGCCACCGGCGCCACGATCCCCAAGATCTACACCACCAACTGGTTCCGCAAGGGCGAAGACGGCAAGTTCGTCTGGCCCGGCTACGGCGAAAACATGCGCGTGCTCAAGTGGATGATCGACCGCATCGAAGGCACGGGCAAGGGTTCCGAGCACATCACCGGCATCAGCCCCGCCTACGAAGACCTGAACTGGACCGGCCTCAACTTCAGCGCCGAGCAATTCAACACCGTGACCAGCATCGACAAGGCCGCCTGGCTGAAAGAGCTGGAGCTGCACGCCGAACTGTTCAAGCAACTCGAACATCACCTGCCGAAAGAGCTGGGGGAGACCAAAGCCGCGATCGAGCGCCGCCTGGCTGCCTGATCGGCCCGCCATGCGGGTGCGGCGCACGACCTGCGCCGCGCCTCACGCTCCTGATGCCACCCGGCGCCAGGGCAAAGAAAAAGCCACCTGACAAGGTGGCTTTTTTGTGGGCCGCCGCGGTGGGCGGCCCGGCATCCGCGGATGCTTAGATATAGCTGCGGTGGTAGGCGCGCAGCACCGAGGCGCCGCTGGAAGCCTCGGCACGCTCAGCCTTGACGGCGGGAGCGGCAGCGACTTCTTCAACATCAGCCGCGCGTTGCAGGGCCATTTGCAGGTCGGCCATCACGCGGGGATCGTTCCGGGCGGCTTGCCACAGGCGCTGGTCGGCGCGGGCTTCGGCCAGGCTGCGCGACCAGCCGTCCAGGCCGGCTTTGACGCGGGCGGCGGCATTGCGTGCGCTGCCGGCAAAAAGCGCCAGCGTGGCAAAGGCGATGGCCCAGAGGGCAATCCACATCACCAGCAAGTGGCCTTCGGTAACGCTGTCCATCACTTGGTAGGCCACTACCATAACGGCGGCCGCAACGGCGGACAAGAGCAGCGTGGCGAGGCCGCGGGTGCCGGAGAACGCATGGCCCAGCTGGCGTACGGCACCAAAGGCCGACTCAGCGCGGACAACGCCGGGATGCTGTGTGGAATGTTTGATATTGACGAAGCTGGTCATGAGGAACTCCCGATTGGTTATCCCCGCCAGGACACAGATATCTCAGCGGGTAAGGGGATATTAGGGTTATCACTGATGTTACTCAACTTTATCTTTATGATGTGATTCATTCACAATAGTGATAATCCAGGGCCAAACCTGCTCACCTACCCACTTCCGCCGCCCTCTTCCGCCCCTTGAATCCCCTTAATTTCCGGACGCTTGACCTGAACCTGCTTCGTGTTTTCGACGAAGTGATGGCCGAGCGCAGCCTGACGCGGGCGGCGCGCAACGGCCAACACCACTTTTGTGCTGGCCATGGCCGACGCGACCGCGGCCGAGCTGATGCCCGGCCTGGTCGAAACGCTGGATCAGGAAGCCCCGGGCGTGTCGATGCGGGTGGTGCCGCTCACCACCCGGGACCCGCGCCGCATGCTCGACGAAGAGACCTGCGACATGGCCGTCGGCTACTTTCCCTCGCTGCTGGCCGACCTGACCGCGCACGCGCAAAGCGGCGAGCACCTGCCGTTTCTGCACCAGCGGCTCTACGACGGCGAGTATGTCTGCGTGATGCGCAAGGACCATCCGCTGGCCACCGGCCCTTTCACGCTCAACCGTTTTTGCGCCGCGCGCCACATGCTGGTGAGCTTYTCGGGCCGGCCCTACGGCTTTATCGACGAATCCCTGGCCTCCCTGGGCCGGGAGCGCCATGTGGTGCTGACCGTCAACCAGTTCTTCACCGCGGGGCGGGTGGTGGCCAACTCCAACCTGCTCACCGTGCTGCCGCGGCATTTCGTCAGGGTGACCGGAATCGCCGACCAGCTGGTGCTGCGCCCGCTGCCGTTTGACGTGTCGCCGGTGCACGTGGACGCCGTGTGGCATCGGCGCTCGCAGCAACGCAGCGCGCATGCGTGGTTGCGCCAGGCACTGGTGCGCGCGGCCGACCAGGCCTTCTCCGCCTGAGAGCCGCCGGCCAGCGCGAAGGTTAGATCAGGCCGGCGCGGATCGCGAAGGCCGTCAGCTGGGCGCTGTTGTGCATGCCCAGCTTCAGCATCAGGTTGCGCCTGTGCGTGCGCACGGTTTCACGCTGCAGCAGCAGGCTGGCGGCAATCAGTTTGCTGGACGCCCCCTCCGCCACCGAGCACAGCACCTGCTTTTCGCGTTCGGTCAGCTTGCGCAGCTCGGCCAGCGCGTCGATGCCCGGTGGCTGGCGCAGTGCGGCGATGGATTCGGAAAAGTGCAGGTCGCCCTCGGCCAGCGCGCGGATCGCGGCAAGCAGCTCGCCTGCCCCGCCGCTTTTGTGCAATGCGCCCTGCGCCGGGCTGGCAAAAATGCGTTCAATGTCGGCACGCTCCTGGCTGCCGGTGATGAGCAGCACGCGCGTCGGGCTTTGCGAGGCCTGCAGGGCCAGGGCCACGGCCACGCCGTCCTCGGGCGGCAGCTGGAAGTCGACCACCGCCACATCGGGCGCCAGCGCCAGTGCTTCGGTGATGGCGCTGTCGCTGCCGGCGACCGACGCCACCACCTCGATGTCCTCACAGGAAGCCATCAACGCGGCGAGGCCGTCGCGGACCAGGTCATGGTCGTCGGCCAGCAGCAGGCGTATCGGTGTTTGCGTCATATCGTTCAGGCAAGGGAATCAACTACGATCAGCGGGGGCCGGTGAAGCGAGGGCAGCGCGGGCTGTGCACCACCGGCACCGCCACGCCAACCCTGACGGATTCTACGCACCATGACCTCTGCCCATCCTGTGTTGTTCGAGCAGGTCCAGACGCTGTACAAACAGTCCACGAGCACCTTCCTCGGCACACTGCTGGCGGGTACTGTCGCTGCCGTGGTGTTGCAGCCGTCCGGCCACGCCGACCCACTGGCCGGCCAATTGCTCTGGGGCTGGCTGGGCGCAGTGGTGCTGCTCACAGCCAGCCGCTTTGTCATGGTGCGGCGCTTCTTCAGGCGCGTGCAGGCGACGCCCGGCCAGCAACTGGACATCCACAGCACGCGCCGCGCGGCCAGTGCCTTTGCCACCGGCTCCTTCATGTCGGGTTGCCTCTGGGGCATCCTGGGCCTGATGGCGTTTGACCCGCAGGCCTATGTGCCCACACTCTTTTTGGGTTTTTTGCTGGGCGGCATGGTCAGCGGCGCGCTCGGTTCGCTCTCGGTGTACTACCCGGCCTTCATGGCCTATTCGATTCCCTCGGTGCTGCCGTTCGCCTTGCGCTGCATGACCGAAGGCCAGCGCGAGTTTGCCGGCTTCGGCCTGCTGACGCTGGTCTTCATGCTGGTGTGCCTGGGTTATGGCCGCGGCCTGAACCGCAGCCTGCGCGACTCCATCGAGCTGCGTTTTGAAAACGCCCAGCTGGTGCGCGACCTCGCGGCCGCGCGCGACCGGGCCGAGCTGGCCAGCGCCGACAAGACCGCGCTGCTGGCCGCCGCCACGCATGACTTGCGCCAACCCGCCTACGCCGCCGGCCTGTTCGCGTCAGGCCTCAAAACCACGCTGGCCAAGGCCTTCACGGGCAGCAGCCAGGCCGCGGCCGTGCAGGCCCAGCGCATGGCCGGCCAGCTGGAAGCCAGCGTCATGGCATTCAACGGCCTGCTCGAAGGCCTGCTCGACCTGGCACAGCTCGACGCCGGCGCCACGCCGCTGGCCGCCTCAGCGCTGCCCGTCGGTGCGCTGCTGGATTCCGTCGCCGGCACGCTGGCCGCCACCGCCGCGCAGCGCAATATTCTGCTGCGTGTGCGCGCCCGCCCCGATCTGTGGGTGAATGCGCCGCCCGACGCGCTGCAACGCATCGTGCTGAACCTCACCAGCAACGCCATCAAGTTCACCAGCGGCGGCGCGGTGCTGCTGTTTGCGCGGCTTCAGGCCGACCGCGTGCACATCGGCGTCGTCGACACCGGCCCCGGCATTTCAGAAGCCAACCAGCAGCGCCTCTTCGACGCGTTCGTGCGTCTGCCACAAGACAAAGAACAGGCGGGGCTCGGCCTGGGCCTGGCCATCGTCAAGCGGCTGGCCGCGCAGATGCATGCCGACGTGGTGCTGAAGTCCGCAGCCGGCCGCGGCAGCATGTTCAGCGTCGCCCTGCCCCTGCATGCAGGCGAAGCACCCCGAATCGGGTTGCCGCAGACAGCAAGCGATGCATCGGCCGGCGGCTTCACCGGCTGGCAGGCCCTGGTACTCGACGACGACCCGCTGGCGCTGGCCGCCACCACACAGGCCGTGGGCGAGCTGGGTCTGCCGGTGCAGGCGTTTGACAGCGCTGAAGCCGCCATCGCCTGGCTAGTGCAAGCAGGCAGCGAACCCAGCCAGCGGCCCCACCTGCTGGTCACCGACCTGCACCTGGGCGACGCCGAAGGCCGCGACGGCCTGACGGTGCTCGCTGCCTTTCGTGCTCAGCTGCCCGCCCTGCGCGCCCTGGTTGTCACCGGTGAAACCGCACCGACCCAGCTGCAGCGCATCGCCCACAGCGGCGTGCCCGTGGTGCGCAAGCCCTGCCAGCCGCAGGCGCTGCAGTCGGCGCTGCGCGAGCTGCTGGCGGCAACGCAGGCCGCGTAAATAGTTCCCGGCCGCCAGCAATTGCGCGGCGCTGGTTTTACGAACTGGACAGTGCTGCAGTCCAATCAATTGTTGGTCCCCAAGCTATCAATAACATAGCAAAGCTTGCCTGGCTGTTGTTGCTCCAAAGCGCCATCTAACCCCTTTGCGGTATTTACCGTCGTGGCTGCGGGCGCTTTTAATCGCGTGCACACAACAACGACCGAGGGGAAGCGCTTTCGTGAAAACACGCCTGAACTGCCGGCTACGCCCGCTGAACACTGCCCTTGTGCTGGCCGGCCTGCTCATGGCGCCGGGCACCGCCATGAGCATTGACTGGGACCGCGGTGCCGGCGTCCTCGACTTCGACTGGAACCATGCCGGCAACTGGGTCGGCGATGTCCTCCCGACCGGATCGGACACGGTGCGCCTGGTCCAGATGGGCGACCGCGTCATTCTGACCGGGGCGGGCATCGCACAGGTACTGGAGATACGGGGGAGCGGCGCCGGGGTCATCGTCGACACGGGCGGGTCGCTGGTCGTCGGCGACAACATCACCGTGGCACCGAACTCCTTTGGCGGCGATGCCGAACTCACCATTCAGGGGGGCGGCACTGTGTCGGCCACCAGCCTTTCTGCAGGTAACGGCCAGGAGGGCCTTATCCGCGTGACCGGGGTAGGCTCCCGCCTGACGGTCGCGCCAGCTGGCCCGGCACTCGCCCAGCGTTTCCAGGTCGGGACAAACGGTGTGGGTCAATTACACATTGAAGACGGTGCAAACGTGACGGTGAACGGCACGCGAACCCTGCATCTGGGGGGCGTCGGCATTGGCCGCCTGATCATCGGCAGTGGCGCTGGGGCGGGCACGCTCACGGCCGACAACGTGATCCTTGGCTCCGCGGACTCGCAGGTGCAGTTCTGGCACAACGGTGTCACGACATTCTCAGCGGCCATTTCCGGCAACGGCCGTCTCTTCAACACCGGGACGGGCACCACCATCCTCACCGGCACCAATACCTACAGCGGCGGAACCACCGTGACAGCCGGAACGCTGCAAGGCGACACCACCAGCCTGCAGGGCAACATCACCAACAACGCCGCGGTCACCTTTGACCAGGCCAGTGCCGGCACTTATGCCGGCTCCATGAGTGGTACCGGCACGCTCAACAAGCTGGGGACAGGCAAGCTCATCCTCACCGGCGCCAACACCTACGGCGGTGGCACGACCTTGAACGCCGGCACCCTGACCCTGGGCAACGCAGCAGCCCTGGGTTCTGGTGCGCTCACTGTCGCAGGCGCATCGACGCTGGACAGCAACGGCACCCTGACACTGACCAACAACATCAGCCTGAACACCGACTTGACAGCGGGCGGCAGCAATACGCTGACATTAAATGGCGCCGTTTCCGGTACAGGCGGATTGATCAAGAACGGCATCGCCAACCTGACCCTGGGCGGCAACAACACCTTCGCCGGCCTGCTCGACGTTCAGGCCGGCAGCGTCGCCACCACAAGCGCCGGAGCACTCGCCAATGCCGCGGGCGCCAATGTAGGCGCAGGCGCCTTGCTCAGCCTGGGCGCCAACACCAGTCTGCGCAATCTGGCCGGCTCCGGAACCGTAAACATCGGCGGTGGCAACACACTGAGCCTGGACGGAGGCAACCAAAGCAGCAGCTTTGCCGGCAACCTGACAGGCCCTGGCGCGCTGACCAAGCTGGGTGCCGGCAACCTGATCCTGACCGGCGTCAACACCTACAACGGCGCGACCAGCGTCAACGCCGGCACGCTGTCGGTCAACGGTTCCATCGCCAGCTCCGCCGTTACCGTCAACAGCGGCGGCATCCTCGGCGGCAACGGCACCTTGGGCAGCACGACGATTGCTTCCGGTGGCATTCTGGCACCGGGCAACTCGATAGGCACACTCACGGTCAACGGCAACCTCACCTTCGCGGCGGGCTCCGTCTACCTGGTGGAGGTGGACGCTGCCGGCGCGAACGACCGCATCAATGCCACCGGCACGGCAACCATTAACGGCGGCACGGTTGACGTGCAGGCCGGGGCCGGCACCTACCAGGCCAGCACCCAGTACACGATTCTCAACGCGGCGGCCGGGCGCACCGGAACCTTTGCCGGTGTCACCTCCAACCTGGCCTTCCTGACGCCTACGCTAGGCTACGACGCCAACAACGTCTTCCTCACACTGGCACGAAATGACGTCAGCTTCGCCTCGGTTGCCGTCACGCCGAACCAGATTGCCACATCGATCGCGCTGCAGAATGCCGGCAACGCGGGCGACATGGGCACAGTGCAAACCGCGCTGACAGGCCTGTCGGCCGTGCAGGCACGCGCTGCCTATGACGCCGCCAGCGGGGCGGGCATCGTGGCCCTGCGGCGCGCGGGCGCCGACTTTGCCACCAGCTTTGGCAGCCAGTTGCAGGCGCGGCTGGGCGCCCAGGCCAGTGCGGCCTCCGGTGTTGCCAATTCCTTCACCGGCCGGCCGGTGCTGCTGGCCGCGAACGATCATCTGTCGGATTTGATGGCACCCGCATCCGGCTCGGCGCCGCAGAAGTTCTCATTGGCCGGCGGCGCTTCTTCGCTTTCCTCTTCACCGGATGCCGCAAGCAAAGGCTTGTGGGTCCACGGCTACGGCGGCGACGGCAACACCGGCAGCGACGGCAATGCAGCCGCCAGCCGCTTGCGCAGTTCGGGCCTGAGCATTGGATTTGATGCGGAAGTGAAGAAAGGGATTCGCATCGGCGTCGCGGCCACCGGCGGCAGCTCGCGGCTTTCCACCGACAACAACGAAACCGGCAAGACACGCGGTTCAGCGCTTGCCGTGTACGGCAGCTACGCCACCGGCCCCTGGAACTTCAGCGGCTCGGCCAGCATGGGCTGGGGCAAGAACCACCTGGACCGGAACATCACCATGGGTGGCTTGAACCGGGTGGCCTCCTCGGACTTTGACAGCAACACCCTGTCGGCCTACGGCGAGGCCAGCTATTCAATTCAAATGGACAGCTGGACACTACAACCGCTGGCCGGGCTTTCGCTCAGCAGAAACAAGGCCGATGGCTTTACCGAAACGGGCGCAGGCGTGCTGAACCTGCACGTGGCCGGCCAGACCACCAACTCATCCAGATCGATGCTGGGCGCCAAGGCATCTTTTGACGCCGGCCGCATCCGCATCGAACCCCGCGTGGTCTGGGCACACGAGTTCGGCGACCTGAACACGCCGATGACGGCGCAGTTCCAGGGCGCAGCTACCGCTTCGCCGTTTCAGGTCTCTGGTGCCGCACTGAAGCGGGACACGCTGATCCTCGGGCTGGGCGCCAGCGGCAGCATCGGCAAGGGCGTCGATCTGTTTGCGGACGTGCAGGCCGAACAGAATTCGGCCCAGCGCAAGCTGGCCGTACTGGTGGGCTTGCGCAGCCGCTGGTAAGCCGGGCAAGGCATCCGGCCATGAAGGCATGGTTTTTGCACACAGTTCCGCACTCAACTGTCCGCAGGAACGCTCCATGTCCCACTTTGAACTTCGCCGGCCCCTCGCACGCCGCAGCGCGCTGAAACTTCTCGCCGGCGGTGCCGCGTCCCTCGCCCTGCCGGCCTTCGCGGCCTGGCCCGACAAACCCATCAAGATCGTCGTGACCTTCCCGGCCGGCGGCGCCAGCGACATCGTCGCGCGCGTCATGGCCGAGCAACTCGGCAAAAAGCTGGGCCAGGCGGTGGTGGTGGACAACCGCCCCGGTGCGGGCGGCAGCGTGGGTGGGCTGGTGGTGGCGCAGGCACCTGCCGACGGCTACACGCTGATGCTGAGCAATTCGACGCCGGTGTCCATAGGCCCGTTCGCGCTGGAAAAGCAGCCTTACGACCCGGTGGAGGGCTTTACCCACATCGCGCTGATCGGCAACGCGCCCTGCGTGGTCATGGCCAACCCGCATGCGCCCATCAAGACCATGACCGACGTGG
This sequence comes from Polaromonas sp. P1_G1, assembly GCF_056405595.1. Taxonomy (NCBI): domain Bacteria; kingdom Pseudomonadati; phylum Pseudomonadota; class Betaproteobacteria; order Burkholderiales; family Comamonadaceae; genus Polaromonas; species Polaromonas sp. P1_G1. The sequence continues at coordinate 566 of NZ_JBFUBU010000063.1, read as the reverse complement.
AGGCGCAGGCGCGCAAGGCCGGCCGGCTGGATTTCGGCTCGGGCGGGCCGGCGTCCATCGGCCACATCTACGGCGAGCTGATGAAAAAAGCCATGGGTGTGAACCTGCAGCACATCCCCTACCGCGGTGGCGCGCCCATGACGACCGACCTGATCGCCGGCGTGATTCCGGTGGGGATTGATGTGCTGACGGCGTTTGTGCCCTACTTCAAGAGCGGGCAGCTGGTGCCGCTAGCGGTGACTTCGGCGGCGCGCTCACCGCTGGTGCCGGACGTGCCCAGCGTGCTCGAGTTCGGCTACCGCAAGCTGGTGCTGGACAACTTCTTCGGCCTGAGCGGGCCAGCGCACATGCCGGCCGAGGTGGTGGCGCGCCTCAACGCCGCGTGCAACGAGATTCTCGCCACTGCGGAGATCAAAAAGAAGATGCTGGAGTTGGGCAYTGCCACCCAGGCCATGAGCCCGGCCGCGTTTGGCGGCTTCGTCAGGGAGCAGGTGGCGGTGCTGGCGCCGGCCGTGAAGGGCGCGGGCGTGAAGCTTTAAGAGGGTGCTCCGCCTTCAGGCGGAGCG